>JAISXD010000079.1 GCA_031270665.1 Tannerellaceae bacterium
ATAACTTTACCGCTCGTCGGGACGGGTGCTCCCGCCCCTTGCCGCGGGGCGCTCCCCGAGCGATGAGTTAAAGATTTATTAAACAAATAAACGCTGACACAGTTTATCGGACACTACCGCTCAAACCGCTGAATTATACCGCATTTCTAAAAAATCCAAAATCACTATATTTCCTTATAGAACTTTTCTTCTTTATGGTTGGGTACGATTTTGTTTGATATTTGGATTTGATACATAAATATTCATTTGTTCTATATTATTTGTAGTTGATTATTAGTTACTTTCAATTTGTAATACTGATATTAACGGCATTCATGCCTTTTTTGCCACGTTCCAATTCAAAAGTAACTTTATTTCCTTCTTCTATTAAAGTGGATACACTACTGACATGGAAGAAAAACTTATCCATATTAACAGCATTTTCGATAAAGCCATATCCTTTATCCGGGTTGAAATATTCCACCCGACCTTTGAGTAACGCCTCTTCTATATCTTCCTTTTTAGGGGTAGAAACTGCGATATTATCAATATCAATCTCCCGTTTTTTGACCGGATCGGGCGGTGTACTGGTTATAACTCCATTTTCGTCTACATAAGCAATCATATCCTCAAAAGAATCCTTTGGAATCATTTTTTCATCCTCTTTCCTTTGTTGTTTTTCTTTTCTCCTTTGTTGTTTGTTTTTTTTCTATTTCTCTCTTATTAAATGATGATTTAGCCATACTTATTCGTAAAATATCTTTAATTTATTATTAATGAATATTTTTGGTTTTAAATTAACCGTAAAATACCATAGGCTTACCTCCCTGGTTTACGTAATTCAATATATCTCTTCACACGGGCATCTATTTCTTCCTGAGGTAGATGTGCCGGAAGCTCAATGGTAGTTCTATCATCGATAGTGATATGGATGACAGTTCCGGTATTTTTCTTTGTATTTTTCAATACCAACTCAGCCTGTTGTGTAGCCGACATTATTTCCCGGCGGGTAATTTCGCCTTCCTTCTTATTTACAGAAGAATTTTGTTTTGCTGCCATAATTATTTAGTTTGCGACAAGGAGTTTTCTTCCCGTCAGTTTTTGTATGTCTTTCAGCATTACTTTTTCATCGTTTGCACAAAATGTCAAAGCAACACCTGTATTTCCGGCTCTTCCTGTACGTCCGATACGATGTACATAAGTCTCGGCTACATCCGGCAGATCATAGTTTATTACCAGTTCCAGATTGTTAATATCAATTCCCCGGGCAGCAATATCTGTTGCAATAAGGGTTTGAATCTTATGCGATTTGAAATCCGACAAAGCGCGTTGCCTGGCATTCTGGGATTTGTTTCCATGAATGGCTGCACTGCCTATTCCCGATTTACTGAGTATCCGTGCTATCTTATCAGCCCCATGTTTCGTTCGAGAAAATATCAGGGCAGATTTCTTTTTATCCTTTTTTAATAAGTTTATAAGTAAGTCCTTTTTCTCCTGCTTTTCGACAAAATAGATATATTGGTCTATTGTGTCTACTATCGACGATACGGGAGTCACTTCTACCTTCACAGGATTATGCAGGATAGAACGGGACAAAACTGCTATGGATGAAGGCATAGTCGCTGAAAAGAAAAGGGTTTGCTTTTCCTTTGGCAGTTTTGGTAACAGACGCTTAATGTCATGGATAAATCCCATATCCAACATACGGTCGGCTTCATCCAGTACAAAATGACAGATAGTATCTAAACTGATAATTCTCTGATTCATTAAGTCCAGCAAACGTCCAGGAGTGGCTACTAATATATCTATGCCTGTTTTTAGCTGATTTACCTGAGAGTTTTGCTTAACTCCCCCATAGATAACACAATGACGCAGACCTGTATATTTAGTATAGTCTGTAAGGCATTCATTGATTTGAATTGCTAATTCGCGGGTTGGAGTCAGAATTAATGCTCTTATTTCTCTTTTTTTACCGTGAGTTTTATTCAAGTACAATTGCTGGATGATGGGCAGTGAAAAAGCTGCCGTTTTTCCCGTTCCCGTTTGTGCCAATCCCAGAATATCCCGATTGACAAGGGCAGGAGTGATAGCCTGTTGTTGTATCGGTGTGGGCATTGTATATCCTTTTTCGTTCAGAGCCCTTAATATCGGCTCAATAATAATTAATTCTTTAAATGTCATATTTTAATATTAAACTGTTAAATATTAAGATTACAGTATTTTATGAGGGTTTTACCATTTCAATATCAATGAAACAGCATTAATTGAAAGAAGTACCAATTGTTTTATGTCAATTGATAGCCTGAGTTATTATCCGTTCTGTCTTTTCAAAAAGCTCAGAGAAAGGCATATTCTTTACAGAGATGGGAGCATGGATTATAAAATCGAGTTTATTTCCTATACCCAGAGGGAAAGAACCCCATTTCGTCATTTTCCACGAGTTATTGATTGTAACGGGAACTACATAAGCAGATGGAGCATATTTGCAGAGAATCTTCAATCCATTTTCGGCAAATGGCCGTGGTTTTTCGGTTTTACTTCTTTTCCCTTCAGGAAATATTACTGTTGTACGTTTGTTAGCTTCTATATATTGAGCCATCTTTTTTATGGCAGATAAAGATTGCTTCGGATCTTTTCTGTTGATAAGTACCGATCCGCCATGATTCAGATTGTATGAGGATGGCAAGTCGAAGGGAAGTCCTGCTCCGACAAAGATAACATCTACTTTTTCGGCAATTGATATTTTTACCATATCGGCATAGTTGGTCAAGGCAACCATGATATTTACACCGATTATACCTTTAGTCTTTTCTTTAGTTTTTTGTATTTCTTCCTTCAACCCGGAAATACACTTACTCAGATAATCTCCCGGAGATTTATGGTAAATCAGGCCTAATCCGGCACATGATATAACACCTATGCCTCTCTTATTAGCCACAGCCGAAGCTAACCCCGACAGGGCAACACCTACGCCCATTCCTCCTTGAATAACAGGAAGCTTTACTTCCATATTTCCTATAAAAAATGATTTCATCCTATATGCAGAAATGTGTCACGATATTGTGTTACACACCTTCGCGACTTGTTAATAAATACTACAAACAAGTAAGTTGATTTCGATTTCGTTTTTTACGATGGGAAGTTCCGCAAAACAGTGGCGGAGCAAATCATTAAGAAGAAAGATGAAATATAAACTCGTTTGTTCAGAATACAAATGTACGAAAATAAATCGAACTTTTGGTTTATTATCTTGGTGCTTATGAAATACTATATAAAAAAGAGGAATATGTTGTAACAGTTTTAGAAGTTTTCTATGAAAAAAATGGTTTCAGAGGGAGTCATATGATTGACTCGTATGAAATGATAGAATCTGATTGTGCAAATAACTTCGGACTGTACTGTTTTAGAATATGATTATGAAACTCATAGAGAGGAGCAAACATAGAAGATGAATTGCACGGAGATTTACAAATCAGACTTATCTGGCCGATGGGAAATTATGCATGCCCATTGGTCTTTTGTTCTACCTGATAAAAAACGGGTAGGACAATTATGGATGAAAATAAAGAAAAGAGATTATAGGAAACGGATATAATAATAATGGTGTTTTATCTTTGAAAACAAAGATGTTTTCATAACTTTGTACTTGGAGAAGAGTTATTTGAAGTGGTGAAAAATGAAGCGAGGTAAAGCGACTAAGTAGTTTCTAAATCATTACCTATCGCTAAATATTGATGGTTCAACCCCCTGAATTATACCGCATTTCTAAAAAATCACTACCTTTGTAATTCTAAAATTATACAGACCGCAAGCAATAAGCATGACTAAATCATCAAAACCAAACTTGCGGCATATGAAACGCTTTTTGACAATACGACATTTTTTGACGCCTCCGTCCGATATTTTCCATTGTCTTAATCAAAATAAATCACAACTGATTGAATTTATCTATTGCATTTGCTCTAATATTAGCTGCTTTATTTATGATTACTTACTGTTTTGTTTACCTTGTTTTTCACCGTTCACCTTTGTGACCGGGTACTGTCACGGGCGTGAACGGATCCAGTCACCCTTGTGACCGGGTACTGCCACGAGGGTGAACGGTGGAAATGGATGGGGCAACTATACGAAATGATCGTATACAAAAACACAGAAATATAGCTTGTTTTCATTAATGGTTTTTCTTTTCGGAAAATTTGTAAGCCCTTGTCCGAATCTTACTTTCTCGCGCCGGATGCCCGTATATCGTTACAAAAACCGTTGTAATATATGTATTTTTTGATGATCTATTGAAATGCTAAAATATTAATGTAAATTTGCGCCGTTTAATTACAAATCGTAAAAGAAAAGCAGATTCTACTAAATAAATCAAACATATGGGAAATAATAAAGTGATTGGCGCTAAGATAAAAAGTATCCGAGAATCGAAACAACTGTCTCTTACCGATATGGCCGAACGTTCCGGCTTAGGGATAGAACAGGTGGAGCGTATTGAGAACAATGTAGATTTTCCTTCCTTAGCGCCTCTGATAAAAATAGCCCGCGTACTGGGTGTACGTTTAGGAACATTTTTGGACGACCAGTCTGAGTTAGGCCCGGTTATCTGTAGAAAAAAAGACAGTAATGAAGACAATAGCATCAGCTTTTCCAACAATGCAACCGTCTCTCATAAACATATGGAATACCATTCCTTATCGCAAGATAAGTCCGGCAGGCATATGGAGCCTTTCCTTATCGATATAGCCCCTTCCGAAAATGCGGATTTCACCCTGTCTACGCATGAGGGGGAAGAATTTATCTACGTATTGGAAGGTATTGTGGAAATTAATTATGGTAAAAACACCTACCTGCTGGATGAAGGAGATAGTATTTATTACGATTCGATCGTGGCCCACCATGTTCATGCCGCCAATGGCAGCGCCGCGAAAATACTGGGCGTTGTGTATACGCCTTATTAAAAACCAGGGAATCTTATGGAATTACAAGAAAGAACCCTCGGACAATGGGTAGAATACTGGGCAGAGAAAACGCCTGATAAAGAATATATCGTTTATTCCGACCGTGATTTACGTTTCACCTGGGCGGTATTTAACGAACGGGTAGACAGGATGGCAAAAGGCCTGCTTTCCATCGGCGTAAAAAAGGGCACACATGTGGGAATCTGGGCAACGAATGTGCCCGACTGGCTTACGTTCTTATTTGCAGGCGCAAAAATCGGTGCCGTATTAGTGACCGTAAATACAAATTATAAGCAAAGCGAACTGGAATATCTGGTAGAAGATTCCGATTTACACACGCTTTGCATCACAGAAGGAGTGTTTGACGGCAGCTACATCGATATGGTGTACACGATGCTTCCCGAACTAAAGGATAGCCAGCGCGGATATATGCGAAGCAAACGTTTCCCGGAAATGAAGAATGTTGTTTTTATCGGACAGGAAAAATACCGGGGCATGTATAACACCCCGGAGTTATTGTTGCTGGGCGAGAACATCGACGACCGTACTTTATGCGAAGCAAAAAAACAGGTAACATGCCATGATGTGGTAAATATGCAATATACGTCCGGGACAACAGGCTTTCCGAAGGGCGTGATGCTTACGCATTATAATATAGCCAACAATGGATTTTTTACCGGAGAGAATATGCAATTTACGACCGAAGACAAACTCTGCTGTTGCGTCCCCCTCTTCCATTGCTTCGGTATTACGCTTGCTTCCATGAATGTGCTGACGCATGGTTGCACACAAGTAATGGTTGAACGGTTCGACCCGTTAGTTGTACTGGCCTCTGTACACAAGGAAAGATGTACCGCCTTATATGGCGTGCCGACGATGTTTATTGCCGAGCTAAACCACCCGATGTTTAGCCTGTTCGACCTGTCTTCGCTCCGTACGGGTATTATGGCCGGTTCTTTATGTCCACCTGAAGTGATGCGGGCTGTTGTGGAAAAAATGCACATCCCCTATATCACCAGCGTGTATGGCCTTACGGAAAGTTCTCCCGGAATGACACAGAGCCGGGTAGGGCAATCGTTTGAAGAACGAACCACAACGGTGGGCCAAGAATTTCCGTTTACCGAAGTAAACGTATTTAATCCGGAAACGGGAGAAGAGCGCCTTGCAGGCGAACAAGGTGAAATTTGTTGCCGGGGTTATCTGTTGATGAAAGGTTACTATAAAAAACCGGAGGCTACCGCCCAGGCGATTGATAAAGACGGATGGCTGCATAGCGGAGATTTAGGCGTTAAAGACGAAAATGGGAATTATCGCATCACCGGCCGCATAAAAGATATGATTATTCGTGGAGGAGAAAATATTTACCCCAAAGAAATAGAAGATTTCCTTTATAAAATGGATGGTATAAAGGATATACAGGTAGTAGGCGTCAACTCGCCCAAATACGGGGAAGAAGTGGGCGCTTTCATTATTCGTCAGGAGAATACGCCCATAACGGAAGAGGATGTGAAAGAGTATTGCCGCGGACAGATAGCGCGCCATAAGATTCCCAAATACATTTTCTTTGTGGATGATTTCCCCCTGACCGGCAGTGGTAAAATTCAAAAATTCAAACTAAGGGAACTGTGCCTGGAACTGTTAGCCGGAAAAGGAATTAAACCTGTATAATACTTTATACAATTTATGGACAGGTAACCCGTTTGTTTTAACAGGTAAATGTGTACCTTTGCCGCAGAATATCCCATAAAGGATGTTGTGCAACCAATAATAATTACTTTATACAAGCGTATGAGACAGTATAAACTTATCAATAACATTTTAGGATGGATTGCATTTATCATTGCTTCCGCTGTTTATCTAATGACAATGGAACCTACCGCCAGTTTCTGGGATTGCGGCGAGTTCATATCATCAGCCTATAAATTAGAGGTAGGACATCCGCCCGGAGCGCCGTTCTTTATGTTAACAGCCAATTTATTCACGCAATTTGCTTCAAGCCCTGATAAAGTTGCCATGATGGTCAATACGATGTCCGCTCTGTTCAGCGGCCTTACCATTCTTTTCTTGTTTTGGAGTATTACACACTTAGCCCGGAAAATCATTGTAACGAACGGGGAAGAAATGACGCCCGGACAAATGATCGCTATCCTGGGCAGCGGATTAACAGGCGCGTTGGTTTATACATTCAGCGATACATTTTGGTTCAGTGCGGTAGAAGGCGAAGTGTACGCCTATTCTTCACTGTTTACGGCCGTCGTATTCTGGCTGATATTAAAATGGGAAGATGTGGCCAACCGTCCGCATGCCGATCGTTGGATTGTACTGATTGCCTATCTGATGGGGTTAAGCATTGGCATTCATTTATTGAACCTGCTCTGTATCCCGGCGATTGTATTGGTCTATTATTATAAAAAATTCGCTAATCCTACAATGAAAGGAACCCTTGTAGCTTTGCTTGTTTCATTTGCCATTGTAGGTTTAATGATGTATGGGGTAATACAAGGTTTGGTAGAGGTGGCCGGCTTATTCGAGCTGCTTTTTGTCAATGCACTGGGCATGCCGTACAATTCAGGCGTCTTTGCATATCTTATCGTGTTATTAGCTGTTTTGTCATGGGCTATCTATGAAACGATGCGCGACAATCCGAACGAAGTAAAGATGAAAGTAGCCTTTATACTTTCCATTATTTTATTAGGTATTCCTTTTATCGGCAGCGGGTATATAGTAGGCGCTATCCTGATTATAGCCTTAACGGCATTCTTGTTCCGGTATAAGAAAATAAACACGAAAATGTTGAATACCGTTCTGATCTCTCTGATGGTTATATTCGTCGGTTATTCTTCGTATGCACTGATCATGATCCGTTCAACGGCCGGTACGCCAATGGACCAGAACTCTCCTAAAGACATCTTTACCCTGCGTACGTACCTGGCGCGTGAACAATACGGACAAGTGCCTTTGTTCTATGGACAGACCTACGTATCGGAAGTGAAATACCTGCGCCAGGGCAATATGTACACGGTAGAATTCAGCGAAGGCGAACCTACCTGGACGCGCATATCCAAAAAAGACAGCGCTGAAAAAGACAAATACTATGTATCAAAGCATGCAACAGACTACAAGTATGTGGATGAACTGAATATGCTTTTCCCCCGTATGTATAGCCAGCAGCCCAATCATGTGGAAGCATACAAAGAATGGGCGCAGGTAAAAGGTACACCGGTAAAATTCGACCGTCACGGGCAAATGGTTACAGTTATGAAACCTTCTTTTGCCGAAAATCTTCGCTTCTTCTTTTCGTATCAATTGAACTTTATGTACTGGCGTTACTTTATGTGGAATTTCTCCGGGCGCCAGAATGATATTCAAGGCCGCGGCGAAATATTAAACGGCAACTGGATAACCGGAATCAAAGCAATAGACCAAGTGCTGGTTGGCCCGCAGGATGATATGCCGTATGATATAGCAAAAAACAAAGGGCATAATGTGTATTATATGCTACCTTTATTGTTGGGGCTTATCGGTTTGTTCTATCAGGCCTATTCCGGGCAAAAGGGTATACAAAGTTTCTGGATTACCTTCTTCCTCTTCTTTATGACTGGTATAGCGATTGTGCTTTACCTGAATCAAACGCCTTACCAGCCGCGCGAACGGGACTATGCGTATGCCGGTTCATTCTATGCCTTCTGCATCTGGATTGGATTTGGCGTAGCCGGATTGGCCAAATTACTTGAGAAGTACGTAAAAGCATCTCCGGTAATAGCTGCCGCAGCAGCATCCGTACTGAGTCTTCTCGTACCTGTTCAAATGGCCGGGCAGAATTGGGATGACCATGATCGTTCCAAACGTTATATGGCGCGTGATTTTGGACATAATTACTTAGAATCGTGCGAGCCTAACTCTATTATTTTCACCAATGGCGACAACGATACCTTCCCCTTATGGTATGCACAGGAAGTAGAAGGTATCCGTACGGATGTGCGCGTTTGTAATACCAGTTACCTGCAAACCGACTGGTATATCGACCAGATGAAACGCCAGGCGTATGAATCGGCCCCGCTGCCTATTAGTTGGAATCACGACGATTATGTAATGGGTACGCGCGACGCCGCCTATCTTTTTGACATGGTAGAACAACCTATTGATCTGGGAACAGCGCTTAATTTTGTAAAATCAAATGATCCCCGGTATAAAAAACTTCCGGATTACAATCAGGAAATAGACTATATTCCATCAAAAAAGTTCACGTTTAAAGTAGACTCGGCAACCGTTGTGGAAAATGATGCGCTTGACCCGCCTTACCGCTCGCAGATGCTGAAAGATATGCAATTTGATTACAGCAATAAAACGACATTAGGGAAACAGGAATTGATCATATTAGACATGTTGCAAACCAACAATTGGGAACGCCCGATGTATTATGCCATTACGGTGTCTCCCGATCAGTTTGTCAACCTCGACGGTTTCTTCCAGCAAACAGGGATGGCTTATCAGATTGTCCCCTTAAATGCAAAGAATACCAACTTAGCGATTAACACCGACAGAATGTACGACAATGTTATGAACAAATTCAAATGGGGAGGCGCCAATACGCCGGGTGTTTACATAGACGAAACTACAATGAGCATGTGCAGGAGCTACCGCGTGTTTATATTCGGAAAATTAGCAACCTCTCTTATCAACGAAGAAAAATATGATAAGGCCCTTGCAATACTTGATAAATGTGTAGAAGTGTTACCTTCGGAAAACATTCCATTGGATTACAGCATCTTATCCATTGCCGAAAGTTATTACATACTCGGGCAAAAGGAAAAAGCGGCCGCCCTCTATGAAGAGTTGTTAAACAATATGATGCGTAATATTCGCTGGTTCTTCCGTTTGAAACCGTCTCAGTTAGCGTCTGTTGCCAACACACTGGAAAGTGATTTATACATTATGCAAGAAGCGTTACGTGTCATTGAGCATTTCGATCCTGACTTGAGTAATAATTATATGGAAGAGTTCAATAATTTCCGTATGGCCTACACATCCGTACCCAGGAATTAAGTATGTTTATTGAGCAACCTCCCCGTATATACAGGATACTGTTCCCAGGGGCAATCTGGCGAATGCCGTCGAAAAACAAATGTGTTTACCTCACGTTTGACGACGGGCCCATTCCCGAGATTACCCCTTGGGTTTTAGACTTATTGAATCAATATGATATTAAAGCCACCTTTTTCTGTGTAGGAGATAATGTACGTAAGCATCCCGCTATTTTCCAATTGATTTTGGATCAAGGTCATCACATAGGAAACCACACATTCAATCATCTTCAAGGCATCCGGTTCCAGACAAAAAAATATCTGGACAACATAAAGAAGGCAAACGAATATATCCATAGTCACTTATTCCGCCCCCCTCACGGGCATATGCGATTTCCGCAAACGTTATTTCTACGCAAACAATATAAGATAATCATGTGGGACGTAGTCACACGGGATTATAGCCCGCATATGACGCCGAACGGCGTTTTTAATGTAGTAAAAAATTATACCCGTAACGGTTCGATCATCGTTTTCCACGATTCTCTTAAAGCCGAAACAAACATGAAAGAAGCCCTTCCCCGCTCCATCGAATGGCTCAAACAAGAAGGATATGAATTCAAATTGCTTGATTAATCTTTCCAGATCGGCGAATAAATCCACCGTTTTGCAAACAATTAGATGAAGCATTAGAAAATATTATTCACGAACAGGCATACAGCCGGTGTAATAAACCCACTCTCTTTCTCTGTCAATCCGGAAAGAGAGCCTGACTGAAGAATATACCCCCCTTATCCGGGCAGAGATAGTATCGCCCATTGATTTGTACATGGCAAGCGTCTTATTTTGTTCATTAGGCAGAAAACCATAACAACACAAATTCTCTTCACTCAAAAACAAGTCTGCTGCCAACCACTTATCGGTTATCCGCCATGCAGGCGTTCCTCCTTCCAACACATACAGGTTCAACCCTTTTGTCGGGAATATTATGTTTAAGGGAGCATTTGTGTCAAAAGAGGAACGTAGTTGTTTCATTTCTTCAGGGAAAGAGGCATCCGGATTTAACTGTTGTTCGGCTACTTTTTCCAACAACTTTTTACTATAACTCCCTACCCAAACGCCATTATAGGTAAAATAGCCAAAAAACCGGTTATTCACATCGGCATAATAATAAAACGCCATCCCGCTTACGTTCATTTTTACCGGTTTATAAGCTTTAAAATGACCTTTCAGCATTTTTTCAATGGCATTCATCATTCTATCCCCACCCTGAACATAACAAATAACGCCTTGTGAATGAAAAGACAGCACCAATGATTGCAGGTGTTGGCTTTCCCTGACAAAAGAAAGGAACAAAGAAGGAATTTGAGAAACGAAAACATTATACAACGCCTGCTTTTCCAGTATCATGCTGTTAAATACAGACGGGCGGTTCACGGCCAACAAGGCATTCACATCCGGCGGTATTACATTATATATGTCTACCCGGGTATTTGATTGCTGTATTTTTGTAGACCGGATATATCCCCCTATAACCAATGACATAATCAATAAAGCAAATAAGCCGATCAGTATTTCTTTTAAATACGTTTTCATTTTTATTTTAGGAAATAGTTACACCAGGGTTTCAAACCACACATATCGCATTTAGGACTCCGCGCCGTACAGGTATATCTTCCATGCAGAATCAGCCAATGATGCGCTTTGGCAATTAACTCTTCAGGAATATGTTTCACCAGCTCCTTCTCTGTTTCTAAGGGTGTTTTACTGTTATTTGTCAATCCTATCCGGTTGGAAACACGGAATACATGGGTATCAACCGCCATCGCCGGCCTGTCATATACTACAGAGGCAATCACATTAGCCGTTTTTCTTCCTACACCTGGCAGCTTTTGTAATTCATTTATATCAGAGGGGACAATGCCGTTAAAATCATTGATCAGCATTTGGGCCATCCTAACCAGATGCTTCGATTTATTGTTGGGGTAAGAAACACTTTTGACATATTCGTATACAACTTCAGGGGTAGACGCAGCCAATACTTCTGCCGTAGGGAAAGCTTCAAATAAGGAAGGAGTTACTATATTTATCCGTTTGTCGGTACATTGGGCGGATAAAATAACGGCAATAAGTAATTGGAATGGGTCTTTATAATGTAACTCCGTTTCAGCAATCGGCACATTCTCTGTAAACCAACCTATAACACCTTTATATCGTTCCTCTTTCCGCATACTTATGAAGAATCCTCGTGTGTTTCTCCCCGGGCACGGTTAGAAGCCCGGGGAAATGGTAAATGATTCAGGTTCTCAATTTAATTGGCAGACTCGAACTGTCTCAAAAAACGCATATCATTTTCAGAGAACATGCGCAAGTCTTTCACTTGATATTTTAAATTTGTAATACGTTCAATCCCCATGCCCAACGCATAACCGGAATAAAGATTGCTGTCTATGCCACAATTGTCTAACACATTGGGATGTACCATTCCGCAGCCAAGTATTTCCACCCAACCGGTATGTTTACAGAACGGACATCCTTTCCCTCCGCAAAGATTACAGGAAATGTCCATCTCTGCCGAAGGTTCCGTAAACGGGAAATAGGAAGGGCGCAAACGTATCTTCGTATCTTGTCCGAACAATTCCTTTGCAAAGAAAAGCAATACCTGCCGGAGGTCGGCAAAGGAAACATCTTTATCTACATATAAAGCTTCCACCTGATGAAAAAAACAATGTGCACGGTAAGAAATGGCTTCATGGCGGTATACACGCCCCGGACAAATAATACGGATAGGAGGTTGCGTCTTCTCCATTATACGTGTTTGAACGGAAGAGGTATGTGTACGAAGCAATATCTCAGACGTATGTTGAATAAAAAAGGTATCTTGCATATCGCGGGCGGGATGATCCTGTGCAAAATTCAATGAAGAGAACACATGCCAGTCATCTTCAATTTCAGGGCCTTCGGCAATACTAAACCCTAAACGCCCGAATATATCACAGATTTCCTTTTTAACAATCGATAAAGGGTGGCGGGTTCCCGGATTAACGGGATAAGCCGTGCGGGTCAAATCAATATCATCGTCAATCGCCTGCGCATCGGCAAACATATCTTTCAATTCATTAATCCGCTGCCAGGCTCTTTCTTTCAATTGATTCAGGTGTTGCCCCACCTCCTTTTTCCGGTCGGCTGCTACTGTACGGAAATCATCCATCAATTGAGAAATTTCACCTTTTTTACTAAGATATTTAATTCGTAGTGCTTCTATTTCATCTGCATTCGCTGCTTTCATCTCCTCTACTTCGCGAAGCAGCGCATTTATCTTATCGATCATTTTCTATGATAATTTCTTTAGACGAAACAAAGGTAGCCTTTTCTTTCTATAACACAATCGTTTCGATTAGTTCTTTTGTCGAGTTCCTGTAAAAACAAATTACGGTTCTATAAAGGTTGTTTTTTTAAAACCCTTTCTTATCTTTACATTATGTTAATTGCTATTCAGATACAAGCTGTTGTCGGTACAATATTCTTTATTCTTTATTGTATCACGATTTTAGAGTTGGTGTTAGTTATCATTACCGAAAATAGAAATCCGCTCAAAGCCATCCCCTGGGTAGTGGTTTTGATATTGTTGCCCGGCATCGGCCTGATTTTCTATTTTTTCTTTGGACAAGACAACCGTAAACAACGAATTATTTCCCGCCGGACATACAAACGTATCATGAGGCATCCGCAAACGGATAAACACCATCACGATCATTGCACAGTGCCGGAACAATACAAGCCTTTATCTGTTTTATTAGGGCATAGCAATCAATGCGCTTTATTATATGGCAGCGAGATTACTACTTATACAAACGGACAAGATAAATTTAACGCCCTGATTGAAGAATTGGGAAAAGCAACGCACCATATCCATCTGCAATATTATATCTTCCTCAATGATGAAATCGGCAATCAAATCAAAGACATACTGATAGCAAAGGCTAAAGAAGGGATTGAAGTACGTGTCCTTTACGACGATGTAGGTAGTTGGAATGCCCACCCCGCTTTTTATAAAGAAATGCAGGACGCCGGTATTGAAGTGTATGCTTTCCTGCGTGTTGCCTTCCCGATATTTACAAGTAAAGTAAACTATCGAAATCACCGGAAGATTGTGGTTATCGACGGCAAAGTAGGCTTTATGGGCGGAATGAATATAGCCGACCGGTATATAAAAGGAACAGCATGGGGCTCCTGGCGCGACACGCATTTTAAGTTTGAGGGGAAAGGAGTGCATGGCCTCCAATCAGCCTTTCTGATTGATTGGTACGTAGTAAGCAAAAAACGCCTGAATAATAAAATATATTATCCGGAGGTATCCGCCGACACAAATAATATCATGCAAATCCTCACAAGCGGCCCTACCGGCCCATGGCGTACCCTGTTACAAGCAATCATATTTATGATTGCCAATGCAAAAAAATACATTTATATACAAACACCCTATTTCTTGCCCACTGAGGGATTAAACCAGGCTTTACAAACAGCAGCGTTAGGCGGAATAGACGTCCGGTTGATGTTACCAAAGCGTTCCGACACCAAAACGGCCCATATGGCGTCACGTTCTTTCATTGACGATATGGTAAAAGCAGGAGCCAAAGTATTTTTCTACGAACCGGGGTTTCTACATTCAAAATCAGTTGTTTCCGACGATGAATTGACTTGCATCGGCTCCGCCAATATGGACTTTCGTAGTTTTGAACATAATTTTGAGATCAACGCCTTTGTTTACCAGAAAGCATTTGCCTTACAAATGAAAAAGATATTTATGCACGATATACACAGTTGCGAAAAACTAATCCCTTCCCGTTGGTTAAAACGCCCGATCAAACAACGAATATCCGAATCGTTCATGCGTCTTTTCTCCCCGTTGCTTTGACGGAGACATGCCGCTATCCCCTGTCTCTTTTTTACACATTGCTTATCCCGCACTCGCGGTTAAGACATTCGTTTATGCTGCAAACGGTAAAAGCAACAAATAAAATAATTGTCCTCATCTTTTTTGTATTTCGGGATAAGTGGCATCAATCCCTTAAGTTAATTACATGGGGTTAATGCCTGATAAAGATGCTGAAATTCACCGAGCCGTAAACCCGGCGCTGGTCAAAGTAAGGCAGGGATGAAAAATCATGCACTTTCGGATGTTCCATTACGAAAATACCTCCGTAGCGAAGTATATTCCGTTCGAGTATGAGAGACGGTATTCCGGGTAATTCTTTCAATTGGTAGGGAGGGTCGGCAAATATAAAATCAAAACTCTCTCTACGGGCCGATTGTATATAACGGAATGCATCTCCGCGGATCAGCGTTAAATCTTCCGTTTTCAGTTCGTTGGCTACCTTGGAAATAAAAGAAGCATGCAATCCTTCCTTTTCAACTGCCACGACTTTGCGACATCCCCGCGACAATAATTCAAAAGAAATACTTCCCGTTCCGGCAAAAAGGTCTAATGCGTCCAGCCCGTCCCAATCCAGCCAATTCCCTATTACATTAAAAATATTTTCTTTTGCAAAATCTGTTGTTGGCCGGGCTTTGAATGAAGTTGGAACATCAAATCTGCGCCGTCCGTATTTTCCGCTTATAATCCGCATACCGGCAATAATATTAAATCCATAGGAGCCTGTAATATCTCTCCACCCATCCAATAGGCTTCGGATGGTATTTCTATTGGCTTAACATGTTGCAAATATACTTGCAAAGACTGCGTTAATTTGCCGCATAAAGAACTGTCTCCTGCCAACGAAAACTGATCTTGTAATTGATCCATTTCCATCTGCCGCCATATATATAATGTATAATAGAGAATATCATCAGGCTGGTCAAAAGTAAACGAATTAACAAAATGCAGGTTTCCTTCCGAAAAACAGCTTATATCTACTCTGTTTTCATGTATGACAACAAACATATGCCCGGATTTTTCAGCCAGGCTCTGCTTTTGAAAAACAATAAGCTGGGGCGTTAGATAATTAACAAATACAGGATTGGTTAACGACCGGGAACAAAACTCATACACCTCTTCTTCCATATCATACACAATTTTCACATCTTCTTTCCCTATTGAATCACTCAATGTATGCTTCTCTTGTGATGTAAAATTAAATGCCAACCATTCGTTTTTCTGTTTTTCCGAAAACAATTTACCGGGTATAAGCGTATAACGAGGCGTTACAGAAAGAACATAGGTACGTTTATATGGCCAAACCAGGTATTCGTTTGCAAAGAAGATTTCTTTCAGGAAAGTGGAATAAGGTATATTCCTGCCAAAATCTATATTCCTGAAAATATAGCTTTTGGTTTCGTTCGGATTATAGGCAGAAAAAGAAAGCCCACCCGGCCAAAGCCGGATGGACATTATGTATTTTTCCGAATTATCAATAATAAACGTATCAGGAATACTGATCGTCATAATAGCGCTTCCAATTATTCCCAGTTACCGGCGTTGTTATTAATTTCAGTCAGCGAGCCGACACGCAGCCCGGGGAATTTACTTTGTTTGTTGGCTTTATCATTCAGATTTAACCGTTCTTGCCTGTTTAAATCGTTCAGATAGTCGTCAAATTTCACAGAAGCTTCAAATACGTTAATTGAATAACCGGAACCCGAAGTAAGCGTTACCGTATCCATATCAAACTGTACCTGCGTACCCGGCACATAACGAATCTCATCGGCTGCATACTCTTTTCCAAACAAGGTATCTTTCGCAAGCATCCAGAAAGTGTCGCGCCTGATTAACCCTTTCTTAACAGCTTCCTTTTCCGTCATTCCTTTTTCCAATTGTTCATCTGTAAGCACACCTTCTTTAATAAGGAATGGTAATTCTTTCTCATCTAAAAACTTAATCAAATCATCGAAAGAGCCGGCATGTACTTTATAGACATTTTTATACTCAATCTGAGCTTTACGAATATCTACCAAACGAGCGATAATTGCTTTCTCCCGCTTTTCTTTTTCAGCTGTGAATTCTCTCGGCGTCTGGATACTCCTATAACACAGATATAGCAGTAACAAAACTGCTGCTATCAACAAAATATTCAATGTAACTTTCATGGTTTATATATTTTTTTAAATTTATTTCGTTCGGCAAATTTAAGAAAGAATCTTAAATACACTACCTTTATCACAAAATTATTATAAACAAAAATGACAAATAACTATTTGATCCGCCAAATCCTGCATAATTTCCCTTTTGAGCCTACAAAAGACCAGCAATTGGCATTGAAAATGCTTGCTCATTTCCTGTCATTACGTGATACGGATTCTCTCCTTTTAGTAAAAGGATACGCCGGTACGGGAAAAACTTCTTTAATCGGCGCCTTGGTAAAAACATTGACCGAACTCAAACAAAAAACAGTATTGCTTGCTCCCACCGGGCGTGCAGCCAAAGTATTCGCCTCATACGCCAGTCATAAATCATTTACAATCCATAAGAAGATCTATCGCCAGAAAGCTTTTTCCAATGAACCGACGGGCTTTCTCCCGGCGGAAAATCTTCATAAAGACACTTTGTTTATTGTAGACGAAGCCTCCATGATTTCCAATGAAGGATTAGATTCGTCTGTTTTCGATAGCGGAAGATTGTTGGACGACTTAATACAATATGTATATTCCGGAGAAAATTGCCGGCTTTTATTGATAGGAGACGACGCGCAGCTTCTGCCGGTCATGCAGGCGGAAAGCCCCGCGCTAAGCGCTGACGTACTGAAAGGTTACAATTTGCAGGTTACTGCCTTAACACTTAAACAGGTAGTAAGGCAAAGCGAGGAATCGGGCGTTTTACTAAACGCCACGCACCTGAGAGAAAGGATTCGTACCGGCAAGGTGGATATCTATCCGAAACTGTTATTACAGGGTTTTGCCGACGTTAAACAAATAGCAGGGACAGACCTGATTGAAACAATCTCTACGGCATATGACAACTACGGGATTGAAGAAACGATGGTAGTAGTACGCTCCAATAAACAGGCCGTAGCCTATAACAATGGAATCCGAAACCGCATTTTATATCGTGAAGAAGAATTATCGTCTGGCGATTATTTGATGATCGCTAAAAACAATTACTATTGGATGGATAAGCAACCTGATATGGATTTTATCGCCAACGGCGATATTGTGCAAGTACTCCGCATACGCAACACCAGGGAGCTATATGGTTTTCGCTTTGCGGATGCAACCGTGCGTTTTCAGGATTATGACCTGGAAGCAGATATTAAAATCCTGCTCGACACATTGCAAACAGACACACCGGCCTTACCCAAAGAACTGAATGACAAATTATTCTATACCATTCTGGAAGATTATGCCGACATACCCACCAAAGCCGGAAAAATGAAAAAGATGAAAGCAGATCCTTATTACAATGTAGTTCAGGTAAAATACGCTTATGCCGTAACCTGCCACAAAGCGCAAGGCGGACAATGGCAAACGGTTTTCCTCGACATCGGCTACATCACGGAAAAGATGATGGGCGAAGAGTTCTACCGTTGGCTATACACCGCCGTCACACGCGCAACCAAACATCTTTACCTTGTCAACTTGCCGGAAGCGTTTAGAGGATAAACCTTGAAAAACATGTGGTTATTTCTTTTCAACCTGAGTTCGGGAAATGAAATCTACAGGAAGCAGTCAATAAAGCTCTCAGGTTTTCAATTATTTCGATATGGGTCTCCTGATTTATCCAGTCAATTGTATGATGAATGAATTTTATCATTTATATTTGCCGCATCGTATGATTCAAGGTTTTACAATATGGACAATAAGGAAAAGATTGATTGTTTACTAACAGATATTAAAGAATTGGAGACGTTAGTTACCGGCATGCAGAAGGCGGAAGTTTATCCGGTATCTTTCTTCAACCTGACATTCGGCCTCGCGCATAAAATACTAACTGATTTGCACGAACTGGAAGGAAATCAGCTTGAGGCTCTGCGAAAACAGATGGAAGAGCATCAGGCTTTAATCAATTTGATTCCCCGCCCGGCGACAAAATCACATCCTGCCGTACCGGAAATTATCGAACCCGTTCTGCCTTTCCCACTTTCCGGCAGTACGGAAAAACATATGGTATCGCTTCATGAAGCGCCGGGAAAACGAAATCTGCCGGATCTGAAGAAAGCGTTCAGCCTGAACGACTGTTTTTATTTCCGCAGAGAACTGTTTAACGGAGACGCCGCCAAAATGAACAAGGTTATTTCAGACCTTAACGCATTACGTACCTATGAAGAGTCGGCAACCTATCTGAATGAAAAGCTAAACTGGAATATGGAAGATACGATTGTAGGCGAATTTATGAAATTACTGGAAAAACGTTTCCTCTGAAAATCAGTTATCGTTTATGGCAAAACTGTTCGTTGTCCCCACCCCCGTAGGAAACCTGGAAGATATAACCCTCCGGGCGATTCGTATCTTAAAGGAAGTTGATTTGATTCTGGCCGAAGATACCCGGACAACGGGCTTTTTATTAAAACATTTTGGGATACAAAACAAAATGGTATCGCACCATAAATTCAACGAACATAAAACGGTGGAACAACTGGCCATGCGTATTTTGGGAGGAGAAACTATCGCTTTGGTTTCCGACGCCGGCACTCCGGCTATCTCCGACCCGGGTTTTATGTTGGTTCGCCAATGTATCAGCCAACATATAGACGTAGAATGTTTGCCCGGAGCTACCGCTTTTGTTCCGGCATTAGTCGTTTCGGGCCTGCCGAATGATACGTTTTGCTTTGAAGGTTTCCTGCCCCAAAAGAAGGGGCGCCAAAGCCGGCTGAAAGAACTATCCGCAGAAAGCCGTACAATCATATGCTACGAATCACCCTACCGGTTAGTTAAAACACTCGCACAATTTGGCGAATATTTCGGAAACGAAAGACAAATAGCTGTTTCGCGCGAAATATCAAAAATACATGAAGAAACAGTAAGAGGAACAATTGACGAAGTTCTTAATCATTTTAAAATAAACAAACCGAAAGGGGAAATTGTTATTATAGTGGAAGGTCTGAAAGAAGGCAAAAAAGAGCAGCTACAGAAAAAATAAGTTTTTAATTAAAAACAAACAGGACATGAAAAAGGTATTATTGATTTGTATCAGTGCAGTCTTAGTAACATCCTGCGCTCAACACTCGGCAGAACGGCAAAGGCTTAAAGCCGAAAACGATTCATTGAAAATAGAAAACGCGAAGAATGTATCGGAAATGAATGATATGTTGTCTATTTTAAATGATATTGAAGCCGATTTCCAATCCATTCGTGATGCGGAAAACTATTTAACGATCCAACAACAAAAAAACGGAGAATTTACGCTCAACGCCAGAGAGGAAATGAAACAAAACATGGATCTGATCAGTAAAACGCTTAGAAAGAACAAAGAACAAATCGCTCAACTGGAAGACAGGTTAAAGAAAAGCAACGTGCAATCTTCCTCTTTAAGGAAAACGATAGACCGTCTGGCTGCCGAATTAGACCAAAAGGCCAACATGATTATGGCCCTGCAAGAAGACCTGGCAAAAAAGAACGTACGGATTAAAGAGTTGGATGACATGGTAGTAACGTTAAGTGAAAACATCGAAGACCTGGCGTCAACCAGCTCCGTACAATCTGAAAAACTAAAAGAGCAAGACAAGGCGCTGAACACAGCTTACTATTGTTTCGGCACATCAAAAGAGCTGAAAAGCCAGAAAATACTTTCCGGAGGAGGACTATTCGCCAAATCAAAAGCGCTGCAGGATGATTTCAACAGAGATTATTTTATTTCTATTGATATTCGTGAGGTAACTGAAATATCGTTGTTTACGAGTAAGGCTAAACTAAAATCCAATCATCCCGAAGGCTCTTACGAGTTCCTGAAAGACGGAGAAGGTAACCTCACGTTTAAGATCAAGGATATCAAATCATTCTGGAGCTTAGGCAAATTCCTGGTGATTGAAGTATCCTGATGACATGCAAAAACCTCTTTATCGATTTGGACGATACCCTTTGGGATACGCATCATAACAACAAAGAATGTCTCAAAGAAATATATACCGATTATGAATTTAACCGGTATTTTAACTCCTTTGAGACATTCTGCGATTATTATATGCCGCACAACTTACGGTTATGGGAACAATACCGCAGCCATGAAATAGACCGCCAAACACTGATAACAGAGCGTTTTCGCTACGTCCTCCGGGTGAAAGGGATTGATGATAAAGAATCGGCCTTGCAATTGAATCATGACTTTCTGGAACGTACCACCACCAAGACCCGGCTTGTACCGGGCGCCATTGACTTATTGGAATATTTACGTCCTTCCTATAAAATGTATATTCTTTCCAACGGATTCAGGGAAGTGCAATTCAGAAAACTCGTTAATTCGGGATTAGCCTCTTACTTCCTCCGGATGATTCTTTCGGAAGACGCCAATATACAGAAACCACATAAGGGAATATTTGATTTTGCATTAATCAACACAAATTCCCGCCGTTCTGAAACACTGATGATTGGCGATAGTTGGGAAACCGACGTCGTTGGCGCCCATAATGCAGGGATCGCCTCATTATGGTTTAATCCCGAAGGGCTTCCGGCAAAAGGATTCACGCCGGCGTATACCGTACGCTCATTAGCAGAGATCAAAGAAATATTGTAAGTTAAAATTCCGATGTGAAATGGAATTTAATAGCCGGAAAATCCTGTTGAGCCATTGTCAGCACATACGAAGAATCGGCTAAGTAAACATCTCGTCCTTCTTTATCCCAAGCCATGTATTGTACTTTTCGCTTCTTAAAGTTTTCAAGCATTTCGGCATCGCCGCTTTCTATCCAACAAGCTTTATATAAACTAAGAGGTTCCCATTTACATTGCGCTCCGTATTCGTGCAAAAGGCGGTATTGGATCACTTCAAACTGTAATTGGCCAACTGTTCCGATGATCTTCCGGCCGTTAAACCGGTTTGTAAACAATTGGGCTACTCCCTCATCCATTAATTGTTCGATGCCTTTATTCAATTGTTTGGCTTTCATCGGATCGACATTCTCAATATAGTTGAACATCTCGGGAGAAAAGCTTGGCAATCCTTTAAAATGAAGATTTTCACCTGCCGTTAAGGTATCGCCAATCGTAAAGTTTCCGGTATCGGGAAGGCCAATGATATCCCCGGCAAAAGCTTCGTCTACCACCTCTTTTTTCTGAGCCATAAAAGCAGTCGGGCTGCTAAAACGCATTATTTTATCAAAACGGACATGCCTGTAATTCGCATTTCGTTCAAATTTACCCGAACATATCTTTACAAAAGCGATACAACTCCGATGGTTCGGATCCATATTGGCATGAATCTTAAATATAAAACCGGTAAAATTTTCTTCTTCCGGATCAACAACACGTTCCAACGCTTGTACCGGACGGGGGGAAGGGGCTATCCTGACAAAGCAATCCAGTAATTCTTTCACGCCAAAATTATTCAAAGCAGAGCCGAAGAACACCGGAGCAATATCTCCTTTCAGATACGTATCCACATCAAATGCCGGATATACGCCTTCTATCAGTTCCAGGTCTTCACGCAACTTAACCGCCAAAGGGGCGTCTATATGCTTTTCAAGTTCAGTGCTATTCACATCTTTAAACTCGATGCTCTCTGTTACATATTGTTTGCTCGGCGTATAGATATCCAGCTTCTTTTCATAAATATTATATACGCCTTTAAAGCGTTGCCCCATATCAATCGGCCAACTTAGCGGGCGAACCTTTATTTGTAGTTCCTCTTCTACCTCATCCAAAAGGTCGAACGGGTCTTTCCCATCCCGGTCGAGTTTATTAACAAACACAATCACGGGCGTTTTGCGCATACGGCAAACCTCCATCAACTTACGAGTCTGTGCCTCCACGCCTTTTGCCGCATCAATAACGATAATCACACTATCCACAGCCGTTAACGTACGGAATGTATCTTCGGCAAAATCCTGGTGGCCGGGTGTATCCAGAATATTTATTTTATGACCTGCATAATCGAAAGCCATAACAGAAGTAGCCACCGATATACCACGCTGTTTCTCTATTTCCATCCAGTCGGAGGTAGCCGTTTTCTTTATCTTGTTTGACTTAACAGCTCCGGCTACATGAATGGCTCCTCCAAATAATAATAATTTCTCCGTCAATGTCGTTTTTCCGGCATCCGGGTGACTTACAATAGCAAACGTTCTTCTCCTTCTTATTTCCTCAGCATATGCCATATCTGTTGTCAATCATTTAGCCTGGCGATCATTCGCCTCAGGCTTTCTTCCCAATGCGGGATTGTTAAACCATATTTCTTTTTTATCTTTCCTTTATTCAATACGCTATATTGCGGACGTACAGCGCGGGTAGGATAATCTTTCGTGTCAATAGGGGATATCTTACACGAAAGATGTTTCAATTCAACTATTTTCAGCGCAAAATCATACCAACTGCACACACCTTCGTTGGAATAATGATAGGTACCACGAATGAATTCTTTTTCCTCCGAATAATCTAGAATAGACAAGATAGCCGACGCTAAATCACCGGAATAGGTAGGGGTGCCAATTTGATCGAAAACAACATTCAGTTCGTTTCGCTCCTTCCCTAAACGAAGCATCGTTTTCACGAAATTATTTCCAAATTCGGAATACAACCAGGATGTCCGGACAATAACAGCATTGGGACAAACCGCCTTTAAAATAAGTTCGCCTTCATGCTTGCTTCTTCCGTAAGCAGACATCGGACAGGTATAATCGGATTCAACATAAGGAATACTATTCGTACCATCAAATACATAATCGGTAGATATATGTATCACTTTGGCTTTTGCTGCCGAAGCCGCCTCTCCTAAATTACGGACAGCATCACGGTTTATGGTTAAACACAACACCTCTTCGTCTTCCGCTTTATCTACAGCCGTATAAGCCGCACAATTCACCACGTAGTCTACCTCATAGACCTCCATATAGTCCAGAAGAGCCTCTTTGTCACAGATATCTAATACCTCGACATCTGTAAAAAGAAACCTGTAATGCAGATATTGTTTAGACAACAAGCGAAGCGAATTGCCTAACTGTCCGTTAGCTCCGGTTATCAAAATTGTTTTCATCCTATATCAATCGTCTAAATGTAATTCACCTTTTAAATTTGCCCTGTATTTTTCGGATAGCATGGCAAGGAACAAACTGATTTGTTTAATGCCTTCCATTGTTTTGGAGCTCACTTCTTTATGTTGCATTCGTAACATCAGATAGCCATAGACTGCCGTAAAACAAGTCTCCAACTCCGGCATCTCTTCTCCGCCCGATTTGGCGCGCAACTGCACAATATAAGGAAGTGTTTTATAATATGCTGCTCCATAAATTATTTCCTCCGGAGACTTTAACAAATGAAGATGAAGGTCTGTCAACGTAATAATAACATTCCTGTTTAGTTGGATATGCCCCTTCTCCATAACCCCTTCAGAGCGCATCATCTCTATTAACTCTTCATACCACCGGGTTATTTCCTCCTTTACCTCATCGGATTGTCCATATCCGGGAATAACCGTTTGTCGGATAACGTTAATATCAAAATGATTCGCCCGGATAATATCCTCAACCTGCCACATATAAAGTAAATATTCGGCAATATTTTCTTTCCTTTTCCGTAGAGCAATAATCATGCGTGCAAAATTACATAAAATACCTGGTATTTCATTTCATTCAGAAAAAAATACATCCGGAAAGGACACCTCCAATCATCAAAAGGAAGCCTCAATTATAGCACACGGAATCGAAACATAGGATTCGTTTACGACTAGGCCAACCGGAACAGGAGCAACGACTGCGCTAACCCCGAAACAGTGATAGATAGGATAATGATACAGATTATAACCTGTAGCTTATTAAACCCATAGAAGACATTGTGCCGGAAGAGAAAAATTTATGCACAATATTTGCCGGTTTATTTTCCAGATTCAATACCCATAAGAACAGTGAAACCGAAGCAATAATAAATGAACAAACATAGAATACAGGCTCATTCGGGATTCATTCATTACAATCACAGCGCCTGCAATCAAAGAGATCAACCGTTTGTTTGTACTCATTCTCACCAGAGTGCTTGCCGGATAAAGAGTTAATAATACATAGAAGAAAGCGATTGAAACAAGGCTGATAACCAAACGATACTTATTCCAATGCTTATTTATACTCTGTTTCGAACAATAAGCCACAACAGATAAAAATGCTCTCCAACGGCCAGCAACCATATATGGCGCATGGGATGTATTCCCCAATTAAAAGCAAAATAATAATTAGACAGATAAGAGGCTATGTATCCCAATCCATCCCATGAAATAAAAACACCAACCAATACAACTGACAGATAGTATATGGGGAAAATCCGTAGAACACAAAACGGCATTCGAGGAGAACTATCCCACTGAATACAGGGACTTTAATTCATCATAGACTGTAATGTGGGTTAAAGTGCTCTCGTCCGAATTTTATTTGCTTGCATGCAAGGATAGGAGTTAACACTCCAACTGCAATTCACATCATCCAAGATTTATTTTTTATTTATGTACATTTCTATACGACGTTTTCAGCATGTTGGAGTGAGGGTCATGGCAAGTGATACAGTTCATTCCTTCATAAACACCCGTAGGGGTTTTGTCGTCTTCCGAACCGATTTGTCGGGCAGTATTTGGTGCATGGCATTGCATGCAGAGCAAGGTATTCGGATCGTCTATAATCTGTCGTAAAGAATCTTGTTCAAAGAGCGTGATTTTTTGTAAATCGGCAGACGGCATATGGCGTCTATCCGCTCTCATATACAAAGCTGTAGCCGGATATTTCGCTTTCTCCGCAAGTGTAGCTCTTGTATTTTCATCCATCTTTTCGTATGGAATATTACGTGGTTGCTCATGGTGTGATTGATGGCAAGCTAAACAAGAAATCGTAGGTTTGTTCATTTGTTTGGTCTCTTTTATCTTCCATTTGTCCACATCGCCTACCATCGTCATTAACACATCGATATCTCCGTCATAAAACATCCCATGGCAGCGAAAACAATCCCAATAAGGACGTTCCATCTTATTGTGTTCGACATCCATGAATATATCCTTATAAGAGGCTGAATGTGCCCCGCTTTTCCAAGCTACCAGTTCTGCCTGATGGCATTCTGCACACCTGTTTGCGATGGCTAAGGATTGTTTTTCACTCAGATAAATATCCTCAAATGTCTTTTTTTTCGTAAAATGGGTATAAATCATATTCAGCTTCTCCTTTGCGCTTTGTACGCTTTCCAATGCTTTTCCATGACAATCAATACAAACTACTTCCGCATGGACAGACTGTTCCCATTTGGAACAGACAGGTTTTATTTCATGGCATAAAGCACAAGTATAGTTAGGATATAAGGTATTCCAAGTGACATATGATGATATTCCTACTATAAAAAAAGCTACCAGCATAATCAAAATGTAATATCGCTTTTTCATTCTGTTTGTCCTTTCTTCTTTTTACATCCATTTACTTGCAATATGTCCTCCTACTCGGAAAGCTAGCGCCATGATAGTCAGTACCGGGTTGAATCCTCCGTTTGTCACCATCAGACTTCCGTCGGCAACATAAAGGTTTTCCATATCATGTATCCTGCCGAATGAATCTGTTACCGATGTGGCTGGATTGTTCCCCATCCTGCATGTCCCGCCCTGATGCTGGCCTCCTCCTTGTTGGCCTTCGCCTCCTCCCCGTCGCCAGATTTTTACAGCTCCGGCTTTGATGAAAATTTCTTCTGCTTTCGACGACAAGAATTGGCAGTTTATTTTATCTAAAGGATGATGTCCGCCGGAAAAGGCTGCAACAGGAACCCCCCAAAAGTCTTTCACATCCTCCGCAATCGTCACCCGTGCGTCAAAAATAGGAATCTCTTGTATAGGACCTACCAACAGACCTGTCCGTTGGTAGTTCTCCCGTTGATACTTTTTATGCTCTTTTCCCCATGTAGGCGAACCCGGAGGGCGTTGGTCGGTAAAGGCATAAGGCCCCAGGAAGAATTCATTAGCCAATAATCCACCGCCGATTATACCTTTATTGTGATGGTTATAGTCCATGATGCCCAAAGTCGTGTTCGGCCCGGTGGTCAAATCAAGAATATCGAAATCAAAAAGAGCGACTGCACCGGTATAGGAATGCCCCTGATGATTACGTCCTACCCAGTCGTTATTATTCCCTATCCCATTTGGGAATTCGACCGATTTGGAATTAAGGAGCAGACGAGCCGTTTCATGTGCAGAAGCCGATAATACAATAATATCCGCTTCCAACGTTTTCGATTTGTTGTTTTCATCGAAATAAGCTACACCTGTCGCTTTGCCTTTTCCGTCGGTATGGATTTTGTAAACGAAACAATTGGTTTTCACCTCGCAATTGCCGGTCTGCATGGCTACCGGGATAACCGTGTTCTGGGTGCCGTTCTTGGCATTGACAGGGCAGGCGGTTCCTACGCAGTAGCGGTTACGGATACAAGCTCCTCGCCCGTTGTAAGGAACGGAATTCCTCAGCATGGGAACAGGAAACGGATGAAGCTCCATATTCTGGCATACATTTTTCAAGAATTCCCCTTCCCTGCTATATTCAAAAGGCGGCATAGGATATGGATTATCTTTATTGGGAGCAAAAGGAATACCAGACATATCACCGGCTACTCCGATTTCTCTTTCTGCCTTATCATAACTAGGTGCCAAATCTTCATAAGAGATAGGCCAGTCGTCCAACGTAGAACCTTCCACTGCGCCGTAGGTCGATTTCATCTTAAAGTCTTCAGGCATAAATCTCCAAGCCATCGCTCCGTATGAAACCGTTCCAGAGCCTACGCATGCAGCAATATGGTTTACAGCACGATAAACCGTATTGCGTTTTCCGTCAGGGCTGATCAAGACACGAGGATTCTTTTTCCCGTCCGGTCCGAAAGAAGTACCTAAATCCTGTACGCGCTGAGAGATTAATTCATCATTGAAATGCTTATCGTACGAAGGCCAGTCGCCCCGTTCGAAAAGAGTAACCTTGATGTTGCTTGTCGCTAATTCTTTAGCCACAATACCTCCTCCGGCACCCGCTCCGACAACTATTGCTGTTATATATTTATTTTTCCCCATATCTATTTTGTCCTGCTATGAACGGATAATTCAAATTCATCATGCGATAACTTATGTAATCTTTATTTCCACCGTGATGAGGCGCACCGTAAAAGCCTTGCATCGTATTGCGTCTGACTATTCGGAAAAACTCTCTTTGCGAGGCTTTCTCCCAATGCTCTTCGGGGAGTTCGCCTTTTTCCATGGTCAACAATAGCTGGGTTTGATCATCCCAAGATAACGCAGTGAATTCTTTGTTATAAACGGATGTGCAATACGAATTAACGGCTTGGATACCTTCGTGGTAAAGTTCTTTTAGCTCCGGAAACCGGATATAAATCTGTCTGTCAATATAATTGACAACTCCGGAATCGATTGCTCCGGGATATTCATCCGTCGGAATAATCTGCTCACAGATGGCACCTAAACAGTCCGCCTGTAGGGGAGAGAACGAACGATAAGTTTGTGTTTTCCCCCTCGTACTACAGGCCGGTAACAATAATGTGCTTCCATATAAAGCAATACATTGCTTTATAAAATTGCGACGATTATATTTCATACGATTAGCATCTCCAAGGACGTTGCCTGTTTATTTGTTGCGATAATACTTCTGCTGCAATATTTACATCATCCACAATTTGGAAATCATACATGCCGACGCAAATAAAGTCGGCACCTCCTTCAAATGCATATTTGAATCCTTCGTTCGGATGTATGGCACCGGCGGCCAACACTTTAAATGCTATCCAAGGCTGTTCCAAGTTCTTCATGTATTCAATGGTTTCTTCCGGATTGGTACACCATATGTTGTCGTGCCTTTCTTCGGGCTTGGCCGACCAATAGTTGATATGATGCAACGTCTTTACCCAATAGTCCGGTTTGATTCCGATATCCACACAACGTTTAACCACTTCCAAAGAATGCGCTCCGATACCGGCAGGTACACCTTGCCGTCTTATTTTTTCAATCCATTCGCCAACAATTTCGAAGCTTTCTCCTCTGCGTAAGATACGTTCTGTTATCTCACCTTGTATATAGCAGGTTGCCGCGCCATTGTCGATAGAGATCTTAATACCTTTGTCAACATCTCCCACGCCTGCACAGTCCGAAATAAACTGGATTTTTCCTCGTGTTTCTTTCCAGTACGCATTAATAAGCGGTGTGAGGGATGTGTTCAGGATAATAGCATTCATACCACATTGCTCTCCTAATTGTAGTGTCTCGAACACTTTTTCTTGCGTATGGTATTTCTTGACCAATGAAGGGACATAGATCAAGTCACGGGAATGTGCCCATCCTCCGATCAGGTTACATCCCATAAACATTCGGCTCATTTCCACATTCCCTATTTTTGCCCTAGGTAAAGTGCCCTTTAAGTCTTTCAGATCAGTGAATTCGAATGTACGGGTAGTAGCACCGGATATAGAGTCTATAGCCATAGGTTTACTGAACGCATTGGTCCGTACAGCCGCCCAGGTAAATGCGCTAATAAAAGGGATAGAAGCTAAACTATAGATGAAATTCCTTCTTTCCAAAGTTTCTCTTTCCTCTTTGGTTACTTCCCGGCATGGATGTTCCGGCTGGGATTCTTTTTCTTTATTCTTATGTATTTTTTTGTTTATGAAATCTTTTACCAGTTTTAAATTGACCTGAACAAGAGAAGGCAGAAAAGCTATCAAAATCAAGGCAAGCATCTCTATGAGGTTCTTGTCAATAATCATATAGCTGCCTTCTTTCATGGAGTCGGCAATTGTGAAAGGGGGGTTAGCCGTATAATACAAAAGCAGCAAGGCTGCTCCTCCGATTGCTGCAATACGTGTGAAAACACCGAAAATCAAAGCCAATCCGATAAGGATCAATCCCCAGATATTACAGAAGTTAACAATGGCAAGAATAGTGCTGTTATCTGCCATGGCATGGAAAATACCGGAAAATATCCAATCGGAATACATCAAATAACTTGCTGCACTCCATGCAGGATTAGCCAACTTTATGATCCCTTCATACAGGAAATGCCACCCGATAAACATTTTCAATATTAATATCAATAATAATTGTGTGTTATTAAAAACAACTTTCGATTCTACTTTTTTAATTTCCATATCACTTTTATAAATATTATGTCTTTGAGGCTGTAAGCTCCAGAGGTGCGCCGTTGGAGGTACACCTCCGGAATTCATTCATTAATAGCCAGGATTCTGATGTCCGGCTAATTCAGGATTCAAACGTAGTTCCGACTCCGGTATCGGCCATAAGTAATTTTTGGAGGTATCAAATTTACGGACTTCAACCAAGATGGTCTTCCTTTCCCCTGTTCCCAACTCCGTATAATCCATTCCCTGCACGGGACCGTTTAATACGATTTCTGCTGTTCTCCAGCGAAGGATATCGAAGTACCTCAGGCTCTCGCCGGCGAATTCCATACGCCTTTCCTTTCTGACGGCTTGACGGAACTGTTCCTGGGATAAACCTTGCAGGTCGGGAAGTATATTGTTGTCGCCTCCCCTTGCCCTTGCTCTCACTTTGTTTATCGCATCATAGGCTAGTGCACTTGGACCGCCTATTTCGTTTTCCGCTTCAGCAAACATCAATAAGACATCCGCGTAACGCATCAGCATGAAGTTGATATGACAGCGAGTGATATATGTCATATCTTCTTTCAATACATATTTCTTGTACTGATATCCCGTGCATGTAGCATAATACGAGTGCCCGGCTTCATCGACGCTCCCGCTTCCCGGAGTCGGGTCGAATGTCATATTGTCTAAATAGGGATGCGGATCGCCCGGCATGATGAAATTAGCATTTCTCCGGCTGTCACCTGCTTCATACTCATCTATTAATGACCGGGTGGGAACATAATTGCTTAATCCTTGAGCTGAACGAGGTCCGATTGTTTCAAAAACACTATTCATTCTCAAATCCGGCATATACTGATCATCCAGTAAGACTTCTATATTCATCTCATTTTCATACGTGAACAAATTTGCATAGTGGGGAAGCAAGGCGTAGCCATATGCAGCCTTCATGACTTCTTGGGTGGCTGCTTTTACTTCAGTATATTTCCCATTATACAAGCATATCCTGGCTTTTATTGCCCATGCCGCACCTTTTGTTATTCTGCCAAGTTCTTCGTTATTCGCATATTTCACAGGAAGGTAACCGATAGCCTCATCCAAATCACGCAGGATGGATTCAATAATCGTATTTTTACTTTCACGTGGTTTTTTCGAATCATCAATAATTGTAATGGACTCTGTGACGAAAGGTACATCTCCATACAATATGGTCAACATATTGTATATCATGGCTCTGATAACCAACGCTTCACCTTTCAGGCGATTCTTTAAGCCCGTATCCATACCTGGTATATCTCCGACATGCGCAATGACATCATTTGTCCTTCTGATATAGTTGTATGATTCCGTCCAGATATCTTTGACGAAGCCCCAAGACGAATTAAATGAGCCGTTTGCAACCATGTATCCTCTTTGCCAGGTTTGCGTAGTACATGCATTGTCGGAACAACCTTCAAAATCAAATTGGTGCAACCTGAATATAGGGCTGAAAGCCTGATAACAAGCATTTGTTGCTAATATCCCGTCTTTTTCCTGTTGCCAATATTTGTCTGTGGCAATACGGTCTGTCGGATCAGTAACCAGAAAGCTATCATCACAACTGATACACATTGATAATGTAATGATGAAAAAGCTCAATAAATATATTTTTTTAGTTTTCATATTTTATTTTTTGTTTTTCAGGTTTTACAATCAGAATGTCACATCTACACCGAAAGAGATTATCTTAGTTTGAGGATAATAATTGGATCGTCCGCTTGGAAATTCAGGATCCAGATTCTTAGCTTTCGTCAGTGTAAACATATTTTCCCCGGAAACATAGAACCTGATGTTATTTATATTGATCTTGTCCAAGATCGATTTCGGCAAAGAATAGCCTAATTGGGCGTTTTTCAATCTAAAATAACTGGTGTTCTGTATCCAATAATCCGAGGCTTCTTGATTATGAATCGTATTGTAAACCAAGCGAGGCCAAGTAGCATTTGTGTTTTGAGGAGTCCATCTATCCAGCATCTCTTTTGTTGTAAATCCATCCCAAATAGGACCTTCTATCAAAGCACCTATTTGGTATCCGTTGCATTTCCCGATGCCATTGAAGAACAAATTCAAGTCGAATCCTTTATATCTTCCACTTAAAGTCAGGGTGTAGGAATACCTTGGGATTGTAGAGCCTAAGACAACTTTATCATCGCTGTTTATAATATGATCATTATTCATATCTTTATAGATAATGTCGCCAGGTGCGGTCATGGAATGTTGATAGGCATGATTGTCAACTTCTGACTGAGTTTTGAATAATCCTTCCGTCACGTAGCCATATAAAGAATTAATAGACTCGCCTTCCTTATTAATATACCAGTCCCAGGTTGAATTTTCACCAAACTTCTTTATTTCATTTTTCACATCTGATATAGTGGCAATTACATTATAATTAAAATCACCTATCTTGTCCTGATAATTAAAAGCTAATTCCCAACCGGTATTTTTGACTGCTCCAACATTTTGTACAGGTGCAGACAAACCTACAGTTGCAGGGATGTCTCTTCTTAGCAAGATGTCATCTGTGTTGCGAATAAAATAATCAGCAGTAACGGTTAGTTTGTTTTTCCATAATCCAAGATCAAAGCCGACATCAAAACTGGTAGTGGTTTCCCATGATATCAATTCGTTTGCCAGTGCGGTTTGTGCTGCTCCACTGACCAATTGACCGTTAAATGTGTAATTTTGACCCAACGTTATGGTATGGATATATTGATACAGGTCTATTTCCTGATTTCCCAATTTACCATAGGATGCTCTCAATTTTAAATTGCTGAACGTCTCATTTTCTTTCATAAATCCTTCTTCCGATATTCTCCAGGCACCTGAAAAAGAAGGGAAGAATCCAAAACGTCTGCCTTTGGCAAAACGGGATGAACCGTCGTAACGGAAATTCGCTTCCAGCAAGTACCTGTCGTTATACGCATAATTTATTCTACCGAATACGGAACGCAATGTCCATTCATTGCTATAGCCGAAACTGTTTTTCCCTTCATCACTGCCTCTGTCTAATTCCTGAAGATCATTTGAATAGAAATCCCTTCTTTCACCGCCGGTTTGCTTCCATGAATTATATTCCTGTGAATAACCCACTAATGCATGGATGAAATGTTGGCCGAATATTTTGTCGTAATCGGCTGTTGCCTGCCAGTTGACATAGTGGTTATGCTCATTTCTTTCTTGCAAGGAACTATTCCAAGTCAGCGTCGTTTGCTTTGTGTCGTAATCTTTAAACTGATAATAGTTATAGTATCTTTTTCTTAAATCAAAATTTTCTTTGAGAGACATTCTTGCATTGATTGTAAAATCTTTAAACACTTTGTAGCGGATAAAAGGACTTGCAATTACCTGATAATTATTATATTTGTCGTAACCGGATTCATTTGCGGCAGATAACGGGTTACGGTTGGTCGGTCCTAACGGATAGGTTCCGTCCGGATTACGTGCGGCAATAGTTGGAGGGACATCATGCAATAAATTCCAGTACACATCTCCTATTCGTGCAGGAATTTCCCTTTCCCTGACATTCACGCTTACATCTAAACCCGCATCTAATTTTTGGTGGAGTTTCAAGTCATTATTTACTCTTACTCCATATTGTTCAAAGTCGGTATTAATCATAATCCCTTCTTGGTGAAGGTAATTGATCGAGACAGCCGTTTTCAGCCTTTCCGTACCTCCATTGATGCTGAGATTATGCTTGTGCTGCAAGCCTGTCCTAAATAGCAGTTTCCACCAATCCGTATTCGGATATTTATAAGGGTCGGTGCCAGCCATGGTTGCGGCGATTGCTTCTTCGGAATACTTGGGTTCTCTGTTGGCATTAGCCAAAGATTCATTGACTAAGCGCATATAGTCATCTGCCGCCACCCATTCAGGAGCTCTCGCCAGCGATTGAAACCCTACATATCCGTTATATTTTATAGTCATGCCGTCGGTCGCAGCGCCTCTTTTTGTGGTAATCAAAAGTACGCCATTCGCAGCCCTGGCTCCATAAATAGCAGAAGATGCCGCATCTTTCAATATGGATATGTTTTCTATATCCTGCGGATTTACATTGTCGAGATTTGACACCATAACGCCATCAACAAGAATTAAAGGATTTGAATTGTTAAAGGTTCCAATCCCTCTGATTTTTATTTGAGCGGCATCTGCTCCTGGTTCTCCACCGGCATTAATAACAGTCATACCCGGCGACATACCTTGTAAAGATTGAGATACATTGGCAGAAGTCCTGTTAGCTAATTTTTCTCCTTTTATGGCATCTACTGCTCCTGTCAGATTTTCTTTCTTTTGTACTCCATAACCAATAATAACGACATCCTCCAGTTGATGGAGGTCTTCTTTCAAAACAACTGAAACTGTATTTCTGTCTCTGATACTTACTCGTTCAGCTATATAACCGATATAACGCACTTCCAAAGAGGTTGCAGATATCGGCGCATCAATCTGGAATTGTCCGTCAAAATCAGTGATTGTTCCTACTGTTGTTCCAGTGACAACAATATTAGCTCCTATTACGGGTTCTCCTTTCTGGTCGGTTACTTTTCCTGTAACCCTTCTGGTTTCCTGGGCAGAGGCTTTGCTCTCATTTACTGTAAGGATAATGTCTTTATCGATAACCCGATAACGGACATTTGAACCATCAAATAGTTGGTCTAAAACAGAAAAGACATCTTTATTTTTTGCTTCTACAGATGTTTCCCTTTTCATATTAATCAACTTGTTATTGTAGAAAAAGTGAAAATCCGTCTGTTCTTCTATCGCATCTAATATCTGCGCTACAGGCGCCGATGACATATCCATCGTCAGTAAAGTTGTTTGGGCATAAGATATAGAAGCATAGATAAGACCAACAGACAAAACTAATAACAAGTTTGTCAATTTCATAACTCTGTATAATTTAAGGATAAACTGTGAAAATTCATTATTATCCTGAATCCATTGGAGATAATAATTCTTTATCATATTTTTGTGATGATTTAAGATTTAAAAAACTTATTCTTTAACTCGTTTCCGACCTGTTATCGATGTTTCATGCGGGAAAGTACTGCTAATGCTTTCTCGCATGTTTTGTGTAACAGGGTTTTCTCATAATTTTCATATTATACCATAGGCATTCTTATTTTAAATTAAACATACATTCTTATTTCTCATTATAGTAAGGTTATTACGGTATGCTTTATCCCATTACTGTCGTCTTCTGTGGTCTGGTTTGTCTTGAAATCTATATTGGATGATATCTTCAGGTAATCCAGTATTTGCGACAATTGCCGGTTTTGGAAGGTGCCGGTAAAGCGATAACTATTGATGACAGGATTTACGACTTCAAACTTCACATTGTAAAAATGTGAAAGTCTTTTTAGAACGTCGGGGATAGGGGTATCTTTAAATATTAATTTACTTTCAATCCAGGCTGTTTCATACAAGGGATTTACCTTGTTAATTTGCATTCTCCCCGTGGAAAGGTCATATACGGCTTTATCAGATGGTTGCATCTGTATATGCTGGGTTCTCCCGTTATTGTTGATGCTCAAATTTATGGAGCCGGAGAGAAGGGTGGTTTGTATGATGCTGTCTTCTTCGTAGGCCTGGATATTGAATTTCGTTCCGAGGACATGGACGTTTAATTTGTTGTTTAATACGTTAACCATGAATGGTTGTTTTTCATTGTGCGTTACGTTGAAAAATCCTTCTCCTGTCAGCGATACGCGTCGTTCGTTCTTGTCGTATGGTATGGGGTAGCTAAGCGTGCTTCCGGAATTCAAATAGACTTCCGTTCCATCGGGCAAAGTAAAATTGATACGCATTCCTGAATTAGACTTTACGGTAATCAGTTGGGGGGCAGCATCTATGGCATTTTCTTTTTGATAAGATAAGATGGTTGACAAAATTATTACACCAGCTATACAGGCAGCGGAAGTTATAGCCCTTCCAATCCAGATGTTTTGTTTTTTCTTCCGGATAGTTCGCCGTACGTTTGTCAAAGCCGGTAAAGGATTACGTGCCATGATCCGCTCGTATGTATGCCGGGCATGGTATATGCGAGCGATCTGCAACAGTTCCTTTTCATGCTCTTCGTCTTCTTTCAGCCAGTCTTCAACAATTGATTTTTCGTCTTCTGATGCCAAACCTTTTATATAGGCCAACAAGATGGTTCCTTCCGGTGAATCTTTCGTCATTTGCATTTATTTCTCTTACTTTATATGTACGACAAATCCGACAGGCTTTTACCCCAAATGGAGACAGCGCTTTTTCTAAAATAAAAAAAATATCAGCTTAAAATTATATCTTTGCAATACACGTCAATGTGAATATGCAATGGATGAATTTGATCTCTTGATGAAGCTATATCATGGTGATGCCGATGCTTACAAGCAGTTGTTTGTCCGGTATTATTCTCCTTTGGTGGAATACGCATCCCAGTTTCTCCCGGATGAAGATGCGGAGGAACTTGTCCAGGAGTTGATGCTTTATATATGGGAGAGCAGGGAAGAACTTATAATCGAAACCTCTTTGAAATCGTATTTGTTTACAGCCGTCAGGTTCCGTTGCCTGAATGCCATCAAAAAGCGGCTCTATCACGAACGGATACATAACCTTATTTATGAAAAGATTAAAGACCGGTTCGACGATCCTGATTATTATCTGGCGAATGAACTGGCAGAATATATCCGGAAAGCTATAGGCGAATTACCTGAAACCTATCGCGAAACGTTTGTTTTGAGCCGGTTTGGCGAACGTACCAATGTGGAGATAGCAGAAAAACTTGCCGTCTCTGTCAAGACGGTGGAATACCGTATCAAACAGTCCCTGAAGATACTTCGCATCAAGTTGGAAGATTATTTGCACTGATACCCTGAACACTAAGAGCAATAAGCATGCGGGCAAAATTACATAAAACACCCGGTATTTCATTTCATTGCACAGGATTCATTTTCATCGGAATCGCAAAATCGGCACCGGCGGCGTTTCCGACATTGTCGGAACGGTAACGCTGACGTTCAAGGCTTTTCCGGTTTCATGATTACGCCCAAACTCTTTTTCCCATCCATTTTGATGACGATCGGCGTATCAAAGCGAACATGGCGAAGGTAGTCTGTTTCCTGTACAGCCGGCCGGGCATTGAGAAATTCCCGGTCGTACCAGCCATCTTCCTTAAATGGGTTTATCGTAAAATAACCCACGCCAAAAGAAGTAAGATTCTGGAAGAAGTGAGTTCCCTGGCTGGGGTCAATCCGGTAATTCTCCAAGCCGGATTCTACAATCACCCGTGCATTGCTGATATGCGGCCACTTAACAGGGATACCCAACCAATGGTCGCTGCTTCCCCAACGACCCGGACCAACAAGTACATAACCTGCATTCCGGCCGGTGAACTCTTTGTTTATCTTCTCTATCTCGTAGGCGATTAATTGGTTGTTAGCCGAATTAAAAGACTCGTCCTTTACATATATTATATCATATACATTCGACACAATCCCATGTCCAAGCACACTGACAGACGAAATGATTGTATCTTCCGGTCTGGTTTCCGTCAAGTCTTCTTCCATCAACTCTTTATTGTCCACTATCGGACGGATCTGGAGCAAATAGAACGTAGCCTTTTCCGAATGATTGGAGTCTATATTTACAGCAAATTCAATCTCTACAGGGCGCCCCATTTCTGTCTGCCCGATATATAACACCTTATCTAACGTCTCCGCCAGCGGGAATACGTCATGCTGTAAGAGATTGGCAAACGAAATGATTTTTCTTCCTCCCGGATAATATCCGTCGCGAATAATCTGGTCGTAAGGGTCGTAGGTAGAAACGAGATATTTCAGCGAGCCATCGGCGTCGGCTTCCTTCACGCTCAATCTTAACAAATTAAACGAGTCGTCTATCGAAAACTGATTAGCCATATTCTTCAGGTCGAGGGCATAAAACCGGGTTTGCGTTTCCTTGAGGGCAAATTCCATCGTACTCATCTGAAGGATATTATGTGGGTGACGGGGCGAAAAGCGCAACGTTACGCCTCCATCTACAATATATTTTCCTAATCCCAAAGCCAGATTTACAATCCCGTCTTCCGCCTTTTCGTTTCCAATCGGATAGAAGTTTAATGAACGGGCCACGCCCGACATCGTAGGATAGAAATGGGAATTATACTGCGAACCTACTACTTCCTGCAATACAATCGACATCTTTTCCTGGTCTATCAGATTGGAAGTAGCTGTCATATAAGCCTTACTGTCTTTATAAAAAACCGATGCATAGACAGCCTTGATAGCGTCGCTCACGGTATGGAGCATTTCGTATTTGTCGGGATTTTTCGGAACCATATACGTTGAATATATCCCGGCAAAGGGCTGGTAATGCGAATCCTCCAGCAAACTGGACGAACGCACGGCTATCGGTCCTTTCACCACGTCGAAGAATGCCATCAGGTCTTCTATTAACATGGAAGGCAGGCTGGCGCGAAGAAAATATCTCAATATCGTATCATCATCCGGTTCGCTCAGCGCCAAAGGATAAAGTTCATTCGATTCCATAAATTCGTCGAAGATATCGGAACAGATCACCACTGTTTTAGGAATCGTAACGGCAAAGTTTTCCCGATACAGTTCCGTCGAACGTTTTACCATAGCGCCTATAAAAGCCAGGCCTCTGCCCTTCCCCCCTAAAGAGCCATTTCCTATGCGGGCGAAATTACTATACTCATCAAACCGCTCCTTTTGATAAATAGCAACGATGCCGCTATTCTTCATCCGGCGATACTGAACGATTAAATCAAAAATCAATTGCCGGGCCTCGTCCATATCTTTATAGTCAATAACATCTACATGTTTCAACACTTCGGCAGGAGGAAACATCGCGCGCGAATAAAAGAAACGGGAAAAATGATTGCGGGACAGATGATAAACCAGCGAATCATCCGGTATTTCAAATATTTTCTTCTGCAAATCCTTCAAGTCTTTGATGCGCACAATCTCTTCCCGGGTCTTCGGATTCAGAATAATAAAATCTCCGAAACCAAAATGGCGCATGATTTTCTTCCGTAAATCCTGCGGATAACTTTTTGAGTTCTTATCAATAAACGAAGTTCCCAATTCGTCTGCGTATACCTTATTGGAGGCGTCGGACGATTCCATAACAAAAGGTATCACCAAGCCCGATTTACGCACATACCTGCCAAATTTATATCCCGCATACGGGTCTTTCCGGCCTTCACGCATAAAACTCATATCCGAAATAATACCCAACATATGGTCTTTATACCGGTCGAAGATACGGACGGCTTCTTCATAGGTACGGGCTAATTTTATTTTGGGGCGCCCCCGCATACGCAACGTGCGCTGGTGGTCGTTCAAAGCCTCCTTTGAAAATTCCTGGCTTTGTTCCAGAACAAACTTATATAAATAAGGCAAAGCCGAAGAATAAAAACGTACGGAGTCTTCCACCAGCAAAATAATCTGTACGCCCACGCTTTCCGTATCGTCGGGTGCATTCATTTTGTCTTCAATCAGTTTGATAATGGCCAATAGTAATTCAGAATTGCCAAGCCAGCTGAATACATAATCGATAACGCTTAAATCCTCATACGCTACCCTTTTGGATACTTCTTTGGAAAAAGGGGTTAATACTACGATCGGTATAGCGGGATAATGTTTTTTAATCTCTTTAGCGGCGGCGAATATATCACGGTTGTCCATATTCGGCATGCAAATAATCAATTCGAAATTACGCCTTTGCAACTCGTCAAGCGCCTCTTCTTCCGTTGTAACTTGCGTGAAACGGGGAGGATAACGAAGGCTCAACGCGGTGTATTCATTAAATATCTGTTCGTCTACACGTCCATCGTCTTCCAACATAAATGCATCATACTTTGTTGCAATAAGCAATACATTATATATACGCTTATTCATCAGGTTGGCAAAAGATGTATCTTTAAATACCAAATTCTTAAAATCGGGAACGCCACTCATAAAATTTAACAATTAAAAGTGACCAAAAGTAAGCAAAAAACTTTGCCGTTCCATAAAAATACATACTTTTGTGAGCATATTGTTACTTAAAATTTGAATTAAACGCTATGAAGACAGATTTAATTTTATCCTCATTAGAAGCTAAGCATCCTGGAGAAAAGGAATATTTACAAGCTGTAAAAGAGGTTCTCTTATCCATCGAAGATGTTTATAATGAACATCCGGAATTTGAAAAAGCAAAAATTATAGAACGTTTGGTCGAACCCGAACGTATCATCACCTTCCGCGTACCCTGGGTAGACGACAAAGGGGAGGTTCAGGTAAATTTGGGTTATCGCGTACAGTTTAACAGCGCTATCGGGCCGTATAAAGGAGGTATCCGTTTCCACCCCTCCGTAAATTTATCTATCCTGAAATTTTTAGGCTTCGAACAAACATTTAAAAATGCCCTGACCACCCTTCCGATGGGAGGAGGAAAAGGAGGTTCCGATTTTGCTCCCCGCGGGAAGAGCGACGCTGAAATCATGCGCTTTTGCCAGGCGTTCATTATGGAATTGTGGCGCAATATCGGCCCCGACACAGACGTTCCGGCGGGCGATATCGGCGTAGGAGGGCGCGAAGTGGGCTATATGTATGGCATGTACAAAAAACTGGCCCGCGAAAATACCGGCACATTTACAGGGAAGGGGATGGAATATGGCGGTTCTATCTTACGCCCGGAAGCAACCGGGTTCGGTTCACTTTATTTTGTACGCCAAATGTTGGAAACACAGGGTATGGACATTAAAGGCAAAACAGTAGCCCTTTCCGGCTTTGGAAACGTTGCCTGGGGCGCTGCCGTAAAAGCGACGGAATTGGGAGCTAAAGTAATCACCCTATCCGGCCCGGATGGTTACGTGTATGATTCCCAAGGAATAGCGGGAAAGAAAATCGAGTATATGCTTGAACTTCGTAATTCGGGCAACGATATTGTAGAACCTTATGTAAAAGAATTTCCAAATGCTGAATTTTACCCGAACAAACGTCCCTGGGAACTGAAAGCAGACATCGTAATTCCATGCGCTATCCAAAACGAATTAGACGAAAACGACGCCCGGCAAATCATTGCCAATAAATCGATCTGCGTAGCTGAAACCTCCAACATGGGCTGTACCGCTGAGGCCGTTGATTTATTCATCGAACATAAAATACTCTTCGCGCCCGGAAAAGCTGTTAATGCAGGCGGCGTTGCCACCTCCGGTCTGGAAATGACACAAAACGCCATGCACATTTCATGGACGGCAGAAGAAGTAGACGCCAAATTACACCAAATCATGAACGCCATCCACAACCAATGCGTAACCCATGGCAAAGAAGGCAATTATATCAACTACGTAAAAGGCGCCAACATTGCAGGATTTATGAAAGTAGCCAAAGCGATGATGGCACAAGGTATTATCTAATTAAATATGGACAGGTTTAGTTGTTTCAGGTTAAGGGGTTATACCTTTAACCTGAAACAAGATCCCCCAATCATTTTTACTTAATCCAGTTTCAATACGGCAAGGAATGCTTTTTGCGGGACTTCTACCGTTCCGATTTGCTTCATGCGTTTCTTTCCCTCTTTCTGTTTTTCCAATAGTTTACGCTTGCGCGAAATATCTCCTCCGTAGCATTTGGCCGTTACATCCTTACGTACGGCTTTTACCGTTTCGCGAGCTATGATTTTCGACCCGATCGCTGCCTGTATGGCAATGTCAAACTGCTGACGGGGGATAAGTTCTTTCAGTTTCTCACACATCCGCCGGCCAAAGTTTACGCTATTGTCTACATGCGTCAGGGTAGAAAGGGCGTCTACCGGCTCGCCATTCAAAAGGATATCCAACTTCACCAGTTTACTCGGGCGAAAATCCTGGATATGATAATCGAACGAAGCGTACCCTTTGGAGATACTTTTCAGTTTATCATAAAAGTCTATTACGATTTCTCCTAAAGGCATATCGTAGTAAATCTCCACACGGTCGCCCGAAATATATTCCTGCCTGAGCAGTATGCCGCGCTTACCCAGGCACAAGGTCATAATAGGCCCGATATAGGCCGTATTGGTAATTACCGACGCCCGGATATAAGGTTCGTCAATATGTTCAATTAACGTGGGGTCGGGCAGTCCGCTCGGGTTATGCACTTCCAGGCAATTGCCCTTCTTGTCGTACACCTTATAAGATACGTTCGGAACAGTTGTAATAACATCCATATCAAACTCCCTGTCCAAACGTTCCTGTACGATTTCCATATGAAGCAATCCCAAGAAACCGCAACGGAAACCAAAACCTAACGCTACCGAACTTTCCGGCTGGAAGGTTAAAGAGGCGTCATTCAACTGCAATTTTTCGAGGGAAGTACGCAGGTTTTCAAAGTCTTCACTATTTATCGGATAAACGCCGGCAAACACCATCGGCTTAACTTCTTCAAATCCGGCTATGGCTTCCTTCGCCGCATTCTTCACATGGGTAATCGTATCCCCTACCCTTACCTCCCTGGATGTTTTAATGCCCGATATGATGTACCCCACATCCCCCGTGCGGATTTCACTCCGGGGAGACATTTCCAGCTTCAACACACCCACCTCATCCGCTTCATATTCTTTTCCGGTGGCGATAAACTTCACATGGTCGCCCTTACGGACAACGCCATTTGCCACCTTAAAGTAAGCAATAATACCGCGGAACGAATTAAACACGGAGTCGAATATCAAGCATTGAAGCGGAGCGTCCGGGTCTCCTCCGGGAGCCGGCACTTTTTCGATGACAGCGTTTAAGATATCATATACGCCTTCGCCCGTTTTCCCGCTGGAGCGAAGGATACTCTCCCGCTTACAGCCCAGCAGCTCTACGATCTGGTCTTCCACCTCGTCGGGCATCGCGCTCGGAAGGTCTATCTTATTGATTACAGGAATGATTTCCAAGTCGTTCTCAATGGCCATGTAGAGGTTCGATATGGTTTGCGCCTGAATACCCTGAGCGGCGTCTACTATCAGTAAAGCGCCTTCGCAAGCGGCAATAGAACGGGATACTTCATACGAAAAATCCACATGCCCCGGCGTATCAATCAAATTCAGAATATACTTTTCATTGTTACGGGTATATTCCATCTGGATGGCATGGCTTTTGATCGTTATGCCGCGTTCGCGTTCCAAATCCATATCATCAAGAACCTGCGCATGGTTTATTTCTATTGTTTTGGTATATTCAAGCAAACGGTCGGCCAGGGTACTTTTACCATGATCGATGTGGGCGATAATACAAAAATTACGAATATTGTTCATCTGATACATTTATTAGGCTTGCAAAGATAGGCATTTTTCAGGAATGCAGTCGAGTTCAGGGGAATGATACAGAATGAAAAAGAAGATATTGTTTGATATCGAAAAAAACATGTAATTTAGCGACGGCTTATTTTTGAGGAAACAAGTTATCTCTCTACGATATTTTTTAAATAAAATCACATGATAGTCTTTCATATCACATCGCCGGAAACCGGCATCGCCTGTGAGTTGCAGCAGAAAATAGATCAGCTCACCAAGCCTAAAGGGTCATTGGGTGCGCTGGAAACGGTCGCCATGCAAATAGGGTTGATACAGCAGACGCTTTCGCCTGTTTTGCAGCAACCGGTAAATATCATCTTTGCCGCCGACCACGGGATTGCGGATGAAAACGTAAGTAAATCGCCGAAAGAGGTGACCCGCCAGATGATTTCCAATTTTCTCAACGGGGGGGCCGGGGTTTGTTTTCTGGCGCGCCAGCACGGCTTCCGGTTGATCGTTGTAGACGCCGGGGTAGATTACGATTTCCCGCCCGACCTGCGGATTATACACCGTAAGATACGTAAGGGGACGCGGAATTTCTTACATGGACCGGCCATGAGGGCGAGCGAAATGGAACTGGCCATGCAATACGGAGCGGATATTGTAACGGAATGCCACGAGGGCGGTTCCAATATAATCAGTTTCGGGGAAATGGGTATTGCCAATACGGCCGCATCGAGTATGTGGATGACCTGCCTGGCCGATATGCCGCTTGCCGCTTGCGTTGGCGCCGGAAGCGGACTGGACGGCGAGGGGGTAAGGCATAAACAGGAAATACTGCAGGCCGCTTTAGACAAGTATAAAGGCGATCGCAGCGTATTGGACGTAATGCGTTATTTCGGCGGTTACGAAATGGTCATGGCGGTAGGCGGCATGCTTCGGGCCGCCGAATTGAAAATGACGATTCTGGTGGACGGCTTTATCATGACGAACTGTGTGCTGGCCGCCTCTAAATTATATCCGGAAGTATTGCCGTATTGTATCTACGGGCATTGCGCAGGCGAGGCCGGCCATAAAAAGCTGCTTGAGGCGCTTCATGCAACGCCCCTATTGCATTTAGGCCTCCGGCTGGGCGAGGGGACCGGCGCTATCTGCGCTTACCCGGTTGTAAGTTCCGCCGTCAGGATGATTAATGAAATGCACAGTTTTTCAAAGGCTTCCGTTACCAAATACTTTTAAGATGCGGCAGCTACTGGCAGCTTTCATATTCTTTACCCGGCTACCGTTTGGGCGGCTGGCAGCTATCCCGGCTGAAAAATTCAAACGTATTATCCCTTACTGGCCGCTGACGGGATGGCTTACCTCCGGCTGTTCGGTGTTTGTTTTATACGTAACGTCATTGCTTTTACCCTATGGCATTGCTTTACTTTTTGCCATGATTGCCCGCTTGCTGCTAACGGGCTGTCTGCACGAAGACGGGCTGGCCGACTTTTTCGACGGTTTTGGCGGCGGGTCCTCGCGCGAACGCATTCTTGCTATCATGAAAGATTCGCATATCGGTACTTATGGCGTGGCGGGGCTTTTGTTTTATTTTGCCTTGTTTTATGCCCTGTTGAGCCATCTTCCCCTTGAACTGGCAGGCGCCGCCATCCTTGCCGGCGACCCATTTGCAAAAGGCGTATCATCCATGATTGTAAATCGTTTACCCTATGCGCGGAGCGAAGAAGAAGCAAAGAGCAAGGCCGTTTATCCTAAAATGAGCGCCGGGGATTGTGCGATTTGTATCCTTTTTGCCTCACTGCCTTTAATCGGTCTGCCTGCCCCCCGGTATCTATTGGCCACCCTGTTGCCTGTTATAAGCTGGTGCTTCCTTACCTGGCTGATGAAAAAGAAAATACAGGGTTATACAGGCGACTGCTGTGGCGCCTTATTTCTCCTCTGCGAAATAGGTTTCTACCTGGGCGTCCTGCTTATTTCCCGCTAATACACAACATCATTAGCCACCGGATGAAGCGTATCCTTCGTGGGGAAAGCTTTATCCTTTGTGGGGAAGAGTCTATCCTTTGTGGGGAAGGGCTTATCCTTTGTGGGGAAAGCTTTATCCTTTGTGGGATAATTACCGGTCGCTTAGGGTTTCAACCCTGTCTATGCGTCACGTGGAAGAAGATTTACCGGAGCGTTTCCGGTTTCCCCACGTCTGTCACTTGGACGCCGGGAGGAAAATAAGCCTGGATGTTCGTTCTGGCGCAAACGGACAGGTAGAAGTTGATGATGGAAAACTTGCCTGTCCATTCTTCCATCCATTCAAACAGCCGGGGCGAGATAACATGTACGCCGCCAAAGGCATATCCGGCGTATTTCTGCGGGTCGAGATCGGAGAAGAACGACTTAATTTCTCCCGTATCGCGGTTATGCCAGGCGCACAGCTTGTTGTCTTTGTCAAATAACAGGTGGCGGGAGGTGTCTCTTTTGCTTACCAGCAGGGTGGCAAGCGGGCCTGTGGCTACATGATGATTGTAAAAAGCCTTCAAATCCACGTTCGAGCGTATATCCACATTGTGCACCAGGAAAGGTTCATCGTCTCCGGCAAGGAACCTGGCGGCGTGCTTGATACCTCCCCCCGTATCCAATAAATAATCGCGTTCGTCTGAAATCTTGATTTTGACGCCGAAATTATCGTTTGCCACCAGGAAGTCGATAATTTGCCCTCCCAAATGATGTATATTGATAACAATCTCACGGAAGCCGGCAGCTTTTAATTTCAGAATCAGATGCTCCAGCATGGGTTTGCCGCCAATGGGCACCAATGCTTTGGGGATGTTGTCGGTTACCGGTTTGAGGCGCGTGCCCAAACCCGCAGCAAGAATCATTGCTTTCATAATACGGCGTCAAAGATTTGTTCTATATTCTGTTCCCGGTGTGTCAGGTGGATTTTCACGCCAAATGCACTGTGCAGGTGTTCCGCCAGACGTTGTGCCGAATACACCGAACGGTGTCGGCCCCCCGTACACCCGAAACTAACCATCAGGTTTGTAAATCCACGGTCTAAATAGCGTTTTACGCAAGCGTCTACAATCGTTTGTACATGTTCAAGGAAGCGGGTTATTTCGCCGTCGTCTTCAAGGAAGCGCACCACCGGTTCGTCCAGCCCCGTAAAATGGTTGTAACGTTCATACTTGCCCGGGTTGTTGATCGCCCGGCAATCAAACACAAAGCCTCCCCCGTTGCCGGCAGGGTCGTTAGGTATCCCTTTCTTATAGGCGAAACTTACGATTTTCACCTCCAGCATCCGTCTTTGGATATCGTCCGAAAACTGTTTCAGCCGGGTCAACGCGCGAAGGACAGAGCAGAGGTACGGATATTCCGGGAAATCTTCCCGTAACAGCCGGCGCAGGTTCTCAATGGCGAAAGGAACGCTTTGTATGAAATGGGGCTTCTTTTCAAAGTATCCCCTGAAGCCGTAAGCGCCCAATACCTGAAGGGTGCGGAAAAGGACGAAATGGCGCAGGCGGCGAAGAAAATCCGCTTCGTCAACAGGCAGATACCGGCTTAAGGCCGTCATATACCCGGCGAGCAATTCCCTCTTCAAACCTTCGGGATAATTGGCCTTGGCCTGCCATAAGAAAGAGGCGATATCGTAATAAACAGGGCCTTTCCGCCCGCCCTGGAAATCGATAAACCACGGTTCGCCCTCTTTAATCATTACATTGCGCGACTGGAAATCACGATAGAGGAACGTATCGGAAGGCGTACATAACAGCGCATCGCTCAGTTGCTGGAAATCGTCTTCCAGCCTGTCTTCCTGAAAATCCATGCCGGTAGCTTTCAGGAAGCAGTATTTAAAGTAATTCAGGTCCCAAAGGATTGAACGCCGGTTGAACGCCGGCTGGGGATAGCAGTATGAAAAATCGAAATCATGCGCCCCGGCTACCTGGACAGAAGGCAACAGCTCAATTGTCTTATGCAGCAAACGGCGTTCGCTTTCATCGAATACGCCGCTTTTGCGTCCTTTTTCAATGGCGTCGAAGAGTAAGGTATCTCCCAAATCTTCCTGTAAATAAAAGGATTTGTCGCCGGTCCAATAATATACCTGGGGAACAGGCAGGCCTTTGCGGCGGAAATGGCCGGCCATATAGATAAAGGCGCCGTTTTCTTCCTGCGACGTACCGCTTACCCCGATTAACGTTTGGCTTCCCGTGATGCGGAAATAACGGCGGTTGGAACCCGATGAGGGCAACTCATTTATCTCCCTGGCCCGGCTGCCGGTATAGGAATAATAGATTTTATGTAATTCGTCTATGATCATTCTCCTTATTTGTAATGCAAATATAGAGAAAAAAACCGGTGTACAAGAAGTACGCCGGTTTATATAAGTTACACCTCTTGATATAAAAACCTGCTTTGTTGGGATGATTCAATTATTCGTTTGTGTTTGCGTTAAAGCAGAAATGTTTCGTCTGATCTATTTTATTCTTTCTCTTTCTCCTTGTTATTGAGAGGATAAAAATAGTCGACTACTAAAGTGAAAATAAAAGAAAAAACACCTCCTGCTAAGGCTGTAAATAAATATGGAATAGAAAACCCACTCCACAACAAGTAAATTAACATGCACGAAATAAGAATATATAAAAGTCTAAGAACAGTTGGAATACTATACCAGGAAAAAACCATTACAGAAGAAAAAGAAAACAACATAACAGGTTCAAAGTCCCAATTTGTTCCAAATCTCACAAACAGTATCACAATGAATACGATAAAAGAATAACTAAAAAATATATTTCTCCTCATGATGCCTATGATAATTAATTAAATACAAAAAGGTTGAGATTAATCTACTCAACCTTTTGATACGATTTATATTACTAATGCCCCATACATGTAGAATAATATTGAGCATCCGTCTGAACAAAATATTCAGAAGAAGCACAAAGCATTCCAATGAAATATGATAACCAACTGCCACCATTAACTGATTCTATTTCTGAATAGTTCAGTTCTTCAATTTTAGATTCAACAGATTCCATACATATATTATTGTTACATACAACTGTTAAAAGCATTATAGCCATCACGAAAATCACCCGTAGCTCCTCTATCAAGCATTTCGCCAACAGCTATTCCTATGAATAACCAAACAATGGGAGCAAGTCCTCCATTTGTTTCGTTCATTTCCATTTCATTCATTTTTTCTACTCCATAAGTAGCCGGATTCAAATTTCCCATAAATATAAAAATCAATTTGTCATCTACTCTTTCAAAGCTTTTCGATACCCGCTTCCCTGTATGTAAGGCTATCAGGCGATCTGTAAAAGTAATCAATTTTAACAACTTGCAAGTATTTCTGTTTCTCTTACAAAAGCAAAAGTACGACCGGTTTGTGCAATGACATTGCACGGAAGGAATTATTTTTAATGTTTCCGGAAAAAATATTCTTTCTTTCCGAATTGGCAGATACGGTCTTTTGAGTCGATTCATACTTTTCTTGCGCCGACAAGGCGTCGTAATAAGGCATAGTATAAAGTTGATGATATAAAAAAACCGGTGTACAAGAAGTACGCCGGTTTATATAAGCATTCAAACAAATAAGTGTTATGCCGGTTGATTAAAGTATCCCCTGAGCCATCATGGCTTTGGCAACTTTCATAAAGCCTGCAATATTAGCGCCCTTTACATAATCTACATATCCGTCGGGGCGTGTTCCGTACTGCGTGCATTGCGTATGGATGGAGTTCATGATAGTCTTCAGTTTATTGTCTACCTCTTCGCGCGTCCAACTAAGCTTCATGGCATTCTGCGTCATTTCCAAACCTGAAACAGCTACCCCTCCCGCGTTTGCCGCCTTACCCGGGGCATACAGTATTTTTGCTTCGAGGAAAGCGCTGACGGCTTCCGGCGTAGAAGGCATATTGGCTCCTTCCGAAACGGCTATACATCCGTTGGCCAATAATGTTTTAGCGTCGTCGCCCGTCAATTCGTTCTGTGTGGCGCCTGGCATGGCGATGTCGCATTTTTCACCCCACGGGCGGGCTCCTTCAACATATTTGCAATTGTACTTTTCGGCATATTCTTTGATACGTCCGCGATACAGGTTCTTAAGTTCCATTATATACGCAAGCTTTTCACTGTCGATACCGTCAGGGTCGTAGATATAGCCGTTCGAATCGGATAAGGTAACCGGTTTGGCGCCTAATTCAATCAGCTTTTCAACGGTGTATTGGGCTACATTCCCGGAACCGGAAACAGCTACCACTTTCCCTTTAATATCGATGTTGCGTGTTTTCAACATTTCCAACAGGAAGTAAACATTCCCATACCCTGTTGCTTCCGGGCGAATTAAAGAGCCGCCAAATTCCAGACCCTTCCCGGTAAATGTACCGGTGTTTTCGCGGGCCAGTTTCTTATACATACCATACATATAAGATACTTCGCGGCCGCCAACTCCTATATCGCCGGCAGGAACATCCGTATCGGGTCCGATATGGCGCCACAATTCCAACAGGAACGCCTGACAGAAACGCATAATTTCGGCATTGGATTTTCCTTTGGGATTGAAATCCGAACCACCTTTACCGCCACCCATCGGAAGGGTAGTTAATGAATTTTTAAACGTTTGTTCGAAAGCAAGAAATTTAAGGATAGAAGGATTTACCGATGCATGGAAACGCATCCCGCCTTTGTATGGGCCAATCACATTGTTGTGCTGGATACGGTAAGCCATGTTTGTGTGTACCTGCCCTTTATCATCCGTCCAGGTAATACGGAAAGAGAATATGCGGTCGGGGATACAGAGGCGTTCAATCAGGTTGTTTTTTTCAAATTCAGGATGTTGATTGTATACTTCTTCAATCGACATCAATACTTCTTCAACCGCTTGATGATACTCAGGTTCATTCGGGAATCTTCTTTTCAAATCGCTTAATACTTCTTTTACTTTCATGGGTTTTGTTGTTTATTTTTAATATTATAACCAAATTGCTATCCGCATCCGGTCTTTTTACGACGGTGCGAAGATAAATTAAATTTCAAAGTAACAAAACACCTGAAAGAAAAAAAGCAAAAAAAATATCATTTCGATACGATTTTACGCTAAATGTTTCGATTTATTACTTATTCCGGCTTTTGATGTTCTTACAGATTGTCACGAACACAATGATTCCGGAAGCCGTCAGGGCAAAAATGACCCGAAAATCTATTTTTTGGCTGTTAGCAAGCAACAGGTAGCATAAGCCCCCCCATAGTAGCGTGATACATGCAATCTGGCTGTTTGTCAGTTTCCTTCGTGCCATAATGTTGTTATATTAATGTGAAGATAGCTGCGAGCCGAAAAAGATAAGCAGCCCGGCGCATACGGCGATAAGGATGAACAAAAAAAGTATCTGCTTTTCCAGAGGAAGATTCCTGAGGAAAGGAATATGGCGCGCCCATCCTGCTATGGTTTTGATTTGTTCGGATTCTTCATTTTCAACAGGTATCTCATAGCCGTTGGCTACCATTACCTCAAGCGCATGCAACGCCTCGCTTTCCAACAATTCCACTCTGACTCCGCCCAGATCTACATAACCTCGCATTACCTGTGCGGATATTTCATTCCTGATGTAGCAATCAATATCTTCCGATTTCAGCAGGGCAACCAATGCCCTCGCCTCGTCGGGATATTGAAAACGGGCTATCTCTACCATTTTGTCGTCCATAACCGTATTTTTTAGTGTCGCGAAGGCAAAGATAGCTAAAAAAGAGGGGAAGTTATATAAGTAACAACCCTATGATAGCACAATTCCTATAAAACCGCCTTAGAATGTAACGGATATTTCTGCGCCAATTTGAAAAGGTTTGCCTTTCTGAATATAGGGTTGTTTCAAAGACTCGAAATAGAACGTGGCATATTGGGTGTTTGTTATATTCCGGCTCCAAATATCCAGTTTTACAATGCCTTTACGTACGCCAACCTTGGCATTTAACGATCCGTAGAACTTTTGGCTGACGTCGTTTAACTCCGTCCAGTAGATATTGCCCACGCCGCTAAACTGGAGGGAAGCGCCAAACTGGTCGAACCAGCAATTACGCAGAAACCTGTTGTATTGCATGCCAACGTTTAAGGTGTTCCGGGGCGTATAAGGGATGTGATTCCCTTTACAATCGGTTTTAACTATTTCGCTGGCGTCGTTTTTTACTTCGTATACATAATCCCGGAAGGTGGCATGGGTGAATCCATAGTTAACATCCGCCGCCAGATGGTTTGTTATTCTTGCCCGCAATGATAACTCCGCTCCAAAGCTGCTTGCTTTTCCTGCGTTGGAGAGATAACGCCCGTTTCCACTGTCTACAAATCTGGTAAGCTGCATGTCTTTTATGTCCATATAGAACAATGTCAATTCGCTGTGGAGGAGATTGCTGATCAGTTCGCTCCGTATACCCAATTCGTAGTTCCAGCTTTTCTCCGGTTTGTAGGCTGTTACTTCGTCGATAGGTTCGGGTTTGTATTTTTCGGCTTTTGCTTCTCCCACAAATTGCGACATCATGTCGTATTGCATTTGGCTTTGCATCAAATCTGCCGACATTTGCACATTGTATCCTCCCGTTTTATACCCTTTGGCTACGGACAGATACGTAAACGTTCTTGGCGAACATTCGTATTTCAGGGATACTTTAGGTAATACCTGCCAGAAATCCTGCGAAATAAATTCATCCATAACCGTCGGATTAATATTCGGAATTTCAGTAACCTTATCGCTTACGCTGTCTCTACTCATTCCCATACGCATAACAGCGTTTGACTGATAATGCATTTCCTGTTTTTCGTAATCCAAACGAATACCGGCGGTGAGTGACAATCCTTTTGTAAACAAATTATCATAAGTGGACTGATGATAAAGGGCAAATCCATAGGCCGGCGTATCAAATGAACCGGGTATATAAAGTTGTTTGTCCATCACCCGGAGGTAGAACGGCATGGAAGGATTATTCTTTTTGATATTGTTGAATACCCGTTGCAGTATCTCTTTTATGCCATCTTCCTTAAAGGTTACAGGCCCGTCAATATGAAAGTCATTATTGAAACCGTACAGTCCGAAAGACCATTGGTAGTTATGGGGCGTATTGCTTTTAATGGCGATTTCTTCACTGATCGCTTTTTGTTTTTGCGCTTGGCGTAACGCGAAAATTGATTTAGGCGAAAAGTCCTGATCCATTAACATATCGTCTTTAAAATATTGGAAACCGGTTGTGCTACTTAGTATAAACCTGTTTGTCCGGTATTCTAAAAATAAGCTGTTTGTTAACACCTTGCGTGTATAATAGCAAGAATCGTTTATGCTTACCGGGTCTGTAACGCCTGTCTCTTTATGATAAAGCCCATAAGGGAAAGCGCCCTGGTCTGCATAATCGTACGATAAAGTATATGCGGCGGAGAGATAGGGCTTTATTTGCCAGTCTAACTTGAAACGCCCGCCTGCCGACTTTTCCCAATCCGCTTTTTTGCCGGTAAAGCTGTTTTTGAAGAATCCGTCGTTCCTGTCATAATATCCACTGAGCGAAAGACCTACGGTTTGACCTATTTTCCTGTAGTGAGATACTTTTCCTTTCAATTGGCCGTAATTTCCTCCGGACAGGGAAAGCTTTGTACCCTGAAAGTCAAAAGGCGAAAGGGTATAAATATTAACAATGCCTCCCATGGCGTTTCGTCCGTATAACGTACCTTGTGGGCCACGGAATATTTCGATCCGCTGTATATCCGTCAATTCAAAATCGAAAACGCTTTTATCCAGATAAGGTATATTATCCACATATAAACCCACCGACTGGCCGCTACTACGTGTACCGATACCCCGTATATAAATAGCGGAGGTCAGTTTGGCCCCATAATCGGGAATATACAGGTTAGGAACAAACGAGCTGATATCTTTCAACGTATTTATCCGGCGTCCGTTTATTGCTTGTGGCGATATAACAGATACGGAACCGGGTAATGTACGAAACGCATTTGTCTCCTTTACAGACGATGTGATAACTACCTCGTCCATATTATACGTTTTAATGGTATCATTCGGATTGATGTTGTCTGCCTTACCTTTACCGGTATGCGCACATATAAGAATACAACTAACAATTATCCACCTAATCGACTTCCTCATAGCATATAAATGATTAAAAATTACTGTTGCAAAGAAACAGCAATCTTTTTTTATGGGCAATCACTATATGTAGTGATTTTTCCGGCCTTAAATGTATTGCCTTTATAAGGGCGAAGACGCCAGCCCGTTCATTATGGCATAGAAGGTGAGGCCGGAAACGGTTTTTATGCCAAGTTTAGAGGTTATGTTTTTGCGGTGGGTGAGTACGGTGTTTAAACTGATATTCAGGGTGTCGGCTATATCTTTATTAGTAAGTCCCTGTACGATACACCTGAGTACGTCTGTTTCGCGGGAGGATAGTTCTTTACTTTTTTCATCCGTTGGGTTATTTCTTTCGGAAGCGAACAGTTGTTGCAGATTTTGGATAATGTCTTCCTGCGTGGCAAGTATATTCAGGTTATTTCCGGTGGCGAAGATTGCATCCCGGTTGATTAATAAAACGGTCTTGGCTTTGCGGGGGAGAAAGAAGTCGGTGTTTAAGACAAAAATTTCCGGCAGAGTGAAATAATAATCGTAAGAGTCGCTGCTTGCCGAGGCCATACATTCAAAAGAAGAAAAACCGGCAATCTCAACCGGATGGAAATAATCTGTCAGTAAACTTTGCAAGCCGGCGTTCTGTAAGGTGTCGGGGAGAATAATCGCTATTTGCTTTGTTTTCTGCATCTGTAGAATCGGTTATTGGCAATGTTTCTCCATCGTTGTTATCATTGGAGCAAGTATCCGGTAGCGGATACGGTTCTGTTGTTTAATATCTTTTTGGAGGTTATTTACGGCGATAATAACAGCATAGCAAAGGTTTTCATCGTATGTACCCGAAAGGTGTTTTACCATAATCTTTTTTAAGTCGGCAAGTAATGCCTCCAGATTATCTTCCTGCTGTGGGGAAGATGCCTGTAGAACAGGCCGGTTCATGCTTTTCTGCCATTTTTCGTTTAGAGCCAGGCAATAGGGAAACCATACCTTTTCATCATAATCCATACGCGCTTCAAACTCTTTTTTACATTCGGTAAAAAAGTTTCCTATAGAGGAGAGCGATCGATTACCGGGCGTACTTACCTTTATAAAATAAGTAAGGTGGCGTTCTATATTGGGCAATTGGTTCTGGCGGTAATAATGATTTGTTTTTTGCAGGTAATCAATAATTAATGAAGTATGGAAAGACTGTAGTTTTTTTTCCGGGAAATACTCTTCATTTAAAAACGTGTTGATTACCGTTAAAAAGAAATCCGTGTCTAATTGATAGTTACTGCAAATTTCATTAACAGTACTGTCGCCCAAGCCTAGACGAATGCCAAACCGGTTGATAACAGGAATGAGTGAAGAGTGTTCTTCCACCACTTCACTCATTTGCATAGTAGGGTAAACTAACGGCATTTCAAGCTTCGTTCCATTGTTTACGCAATAATTCCACAGCGGCAGGCAGTACAACCTCACGGTCGCCCTGACATCCGCACTCAAAACTTACATACTTGTCATAGCCGAGCATTTTCAAGCCTTTGAATCCGCTGATGTAGTTGTCCGCTTCCCCGTCTTCACCGGGCATGCTCCGGCGTTTACGGCTTGCCATGTGTACATGTTGCAGATACTTGCCGGCCGACAGGAAGGCTCCCATATCGCAGGTTTCTTCCCATGTCATATGCCAGAAATCGCCCAAACAGGTAACGCCCGGATTGTTGATGTCACGACAAATAGAAGCGGCGTCGGCCACCTGGCGTAAATAAAACGCTTCTTTCCTGTTCAAAGGTTCCATAATAATGGTGGTACCATGTTCATGGGCAAACGTACCCAGGATATTGAATTGCTCACATAAGAAATCACGCGTTTCCTGTGTATGCGGCATCACGGGTTTCTGGTGATTAAACGCCGGCACGATAATGACGCCGGTAGACCCCAGCTCGCCTGCTGCGGCTATGATTTCTTTCATGGTATCCATACACTGTTTACGGACGGCTTCTTCCGTAGAAAGAATGAAGCCTTCAAAACCGGCGCAGATAGCACTTACTTTTATGTTACGGCCCTTCAGCGCATCGTTAATTTCTTTCACCCGTCCGGCTAATCCTCTGCCACCCGGTTCAAAACCAACAATACCTAATTTCTCAAAATAATCAAACTTTTCATTCAAGTCCTTACCCGGAGCGGTACCTTCCTGAAAGGATAGTTTCAGGAAGGCCTTGCTGTTTGCACAGCAAGACCCTGATTCGGCCGTATCGGCCTGCGCCGGTTTACCTGAGCAGGCGGCCAAAGCCGCCCCGCCCATTGTAGTAACAGCAACGCCGGATAAAGATGTCCTTATAAAATTCCTTCTGTCAATTGCCATACGTTATTACTTTTTAGCAAGAGGTTTTCCAGGAACAGGAACGGTGAACCGGCTCATATCCATCTTACCGATGTTTAAATCTTTAGGCAGATAGTCAAGTGGAGAAGCCGCCATAGCATCCCATGTAACCATCTCACCCGTATAAGCCGATTCGCGCCCCATAATAGCAGCCATACAAGCTACGGCTGTTTCGGAAGCCTGGTCGATCGGTTTGTTGCCACGGATATGGTTAATCCAGTTCACATGCTCCAGTGTGTATGGGTCTTGTTGCTTGGTAGCCGCTTTTTCCGCTTCGTAGTCATATTTCCATACTTCATTGCCGGCAAGGTCTTTAATAACGGTGCCTGCTGCTGTAGACAAACTGCCTTTTGTTCCCTGGAAAAATTCGCTTACGTTGTTGACGCATCCGTCTATCTGGCGGCACATGCTATGCAGATGTATACCATTTTCCATTTCGAAATCAATACTGAAACTATCGTATTGATCGCCGGTTATGCGGCGCTGGCGGGAACCGAAGCCAACGGCTGTTTTAGGTTTCAGGCCGGTAAACCATGTGAATACATCCAGATTATGTACATGTTGTTCTACGATATGGTCTCCCGAAAGCCATTTCCAGTTTACCCAGTCGCGAATCATCCATTCGCAATCGCTCCAGCCTGCCTGGCGTTCGCGGAACCAAAGCATAGACTGGTTCCAATAAACCGTACCGCCGGTGATTTCGCCGATAGCGCCTTCCATTACTTTCTGATAAGCGGCCACATAGCTGCGTTGGTGATGGCGTTGCGTACCTGTGATAACGCAAAGGTTCTTAGCCAGGGCTTGTTTGGCGGTCGCCATGATGGTGCGATAACCAACCGGATCCACACAAATCGGTTTTTCAAGGAAAGAATGTTTTCCCTTTTCTGTTGCATATTGGAAATGAATCGGGCGGAAATTAGGAGGCGTAGCTACAATCACTACATCTACGCCACTGTCTATTACAGCCTTATAAGCATCCAAACCAACAAAACGCATGTTTTCCGGTATATCAACGCCCTTGTCCGCTTTTAATTTTTCGGCCAGATTGTCAACGCGGTCTTTAAATGTATCGCCCAGCGCCGTGATCGTTACGCCGTTTGCTGCATTCAGGAAGTTGAATGCAGCGCCCGAACCGCGGCCGCCACAACCGATTATACCGGCTTTTAATTCTTTTCCGTCTGTAGCAAAGTCTACCAAATCAGGCACATAATAACTTCCGGGAGCCTTCAGAGGCTTGTTGCCCACGGCGCTTTCGCCGGCTCCGCCGCCACATGAGGATAATACTGATGCTGTGCTACCAGTTCCGATTGCGCCGATTGCGCCGGCCATCGCTGAACTTTTTAAAAATGATCTTCTACTGATTTCTTTTTTCATGATATTATAATTTTTAGTGTATTGATAATTCTTCGCATACTACACGGAAACCGATACCACGGATATCGGAATACCACCAAATACTTTTAGGTTGTTGCGGGTCTGTTTTCAACCACGCATCGTGTTTTGTATAATCACGGGCGGCTACACGCAGGTTGGCTGCATCCGAGGTGTAATTACCCCCGCGCACCACCCATTCGGCGCCTTCCGTTACTACCGGGTCAGCCGCACTCTCTTCCCCTTTTCCATAGGCTTCGGCATCGTACTTATCTGCACAATATTCCATCACATTGCCCAACATATTTTTAAGTCCGAATGGATTTGCGTTTACTTCCGATGGTTCCTGCGTTCTGTTTTTACTGTTCTTGCTATAAATAACATACGAACCGATGGGGTCTGTCTCCGCACTGACAAATTTGCGCAAGAATCCTTCATCCGAGAACTTCTTTGGGTTGCCCGGGAAGAAATAAGGAGTTTCCGTACCGCCGCGGGCTGCATATTCCCATTCGGCTTCAGTGGGTAAGCGGTACTTTTTACCTGTTTTCAACGAAAGCCATTGGCAGAATGTTTCCGCAGCGTAGTGTGTCATGGTTATAGCCGGGCGGCTGCCCCCACCCCATCCCTGGTCGGGGAATCCAAACGGAGGCGTAGGACCTGATATGGCGTCTGCATCCGGACGGCTGTTATTGGCATAAATGTCTTCGGGAGGTGTGCGGCCTTCACTCATCGTATTGGCATAAAACGCCCAATACTGGTCCCACGTTACTTCCACTTCAGCCATGAAAAACGGGCTGATTGTTATGTTACGTACGGGTGATTCATCCGTTTTATGGAAAGGCTCTTTGTCTGTGCTACCCATCCGGAATGTCCCGCCCGGTATGGCAATCATGTTAAAGGATACCATCGTGCCGGGGATTTGCTCGGTATAGTTTGTAAAAGAAGTTACTACCGTGGAAGTTTGGAAAAACAGGCTCGGATCGATTGCCGACGAGCCGGCGGTTACACCGGGGATACCGGTTAGCTTGCCATGGCTGTAATTCGGATTGTAATGGCCGGCGTCCAAATGACAACTGATGCATTGTAAATCCAACTTTTTCTCATTGTCTTCATAATACAGGTGGGCTGTAATGCCATCAGCCGTAATTCCTTCCGGGAATAAACTGTGATGACACTCTCTACACGATTCGTTCGGAATGTATGTAACGGCATATTCCAACTCAGACATTCTGTCCCAATCATAATCGGCACTGTCTTTAGCCAGGTAGCCCCATACATCGCGCAGCCCTAACTTCGCTTTAGCCGTATAATGAGCCCAAGTGTGGGTTTGCGGGGGAAGATGGCATGCTACACAGTGTGTCTTCGTACCGCTTCCATTATTATAATGTTTGGATAATTTCCAACTGTTTTCCACATGCGGGTGTACATGGCACATCATACACGATTCGTCTGTTGAAAAATATACGGAAGTAAGATATATGCCGATAATACAACCGGCCCCCAGAATGATTCCTGATAAAAGGAGGAAGGATTTCTTTTTAAAGAAACTTTTCTTCTCGGATTGTGTGTAGCGAGTTGATTTGTTCTTTACCATTTGTTTTTATGCTCAACTATTTTTTCGTATAAGGATTAGATTATAAATTGGCAATAAAAGTAGCATATTTTATTGAATATAAAATAAAGATCAGATTATTTTTATAAATAAAATTATCCCGGTACTCCTTTTTTGTCTTTTCGTTACTTATTCAATCCATTTTTGCCATTTCTGCTTTTCATTGTATCCGGCTTCTACCATGGTTTCAATAAATTGCATTCCTCTTACTCCGTCATGTACCGTGGGAAAGTCGAGCATTTTTCCGGCAGGCTTTTCGCCATTCTTTGTTTTTCTGAGCGTAGCGGCAAAATTCCGGTAGATATTGGCAAATGATTCGATAAATCCTTCCGGGTGACCGCCCGGCGTACGGGTATTGTATTTCGCCAGGTCGCCGATAAACCCGTTATTACCCATTCGGATGATTTCTTTAGGCTTGTCTGTCCATTTCAGGTATAGGCTGTTGGGTTCTTCTTGGCGCCATTCCAACCCTCCTTTTTCTCCATAAACGCGGATGGTAAGGTTGTTTTCTTCGCCGGCTGCAATTTGTGAACAAGTAAGGACGCCTGTCGCACCTTTATCGTACCGTAAAAAGGCAGCGCCGTCATCGTCTATCGGGCGGCCGGGGGCAAACGCTTTCAAGTCGGCACAAAGCTCCGTCACTTTCTGTCCGGTGATATATTCGCTCAGGTGCCAGGCATGGGTGCCGATATCGCCTACCGCTCCGGCTTTACCCGAACGTTTCGGGTCTGTACGCCATCCGGCATTGTTGCCGCCTTGTAATTCGATTCTCTCGGACAGCCATCCTTGTGAATATTCAACATATACCCGGCGGATTTTACCGAACTCGCCTTTGGTTACCCGTTCTTTCGCTTCTTTTACGGCGGGATAACCGGTGTAAACATGTGTGAGCGCCAGTATCAATCCGGTTTCTTCCACTTTTTTCTGTAGTGATTTAGCCTCTTCCAGTGAGAAGGTAATAGGTTTGTCTACCACTACATGAAATCCTCTTTCCAAAGCCATTATGGCCGGTTCGAAGTGCCATTTGTTGGGAGTTACAATCGTTACGAAGTCCATCCGTTCGCCCTCGGGAAGGGTTACTTCGTGTTCAAACATTTCCTGGTATGTTTTATATATCCTGTCTTCCGGCAGGAAATAAGAACGCCCCGAACCGATAGAAATATCAGGGTTCACACTAAAACATCCGCAGACTAATTCGATCTGATTATCCAAAAAAGCAGCGCAACGGTGGATCGCGCCAATAAAAGCGTCGCTACCTCCACCAACCATTCCCATTCTGAGCTTCCTGTTTTCCATTCTTATTTTAAATTTAGATTAATAATTAGCTTTCCTATTATATATAAAGTATTAGTAAAAAGAGCTGTGCTTATTATGAACCTAAGTCTAAGCACAGCCCCCTGTTAAGCGTGTCAAATATACAAATTTTTCATAATATCAATATCCTGGATTCTGAATCAATTTATCATTTCGGTTCTTTTCATCCCGGTGGATTGGCAAGAAATATGTTTTGTCAACAAATTCTCTCTTTTCCTGTGCCAATGGAATCTGTGTATAGATATAATCCCAACGGGTTTCATCATGCACATAGCTACTCTGTTTGCCAACACCTGGTTTTAGTGTAGCAATTACTTCTACTCCATAGAGGCTGTTCATTCCCGGACATTCTTTTCCGATTATCCAGCGGCGGACATCCCAGTAACGATGTTCTTCCATCAGAAACTCCAACCTGCGGTCTTCACGGTATAGCTGGCGTAATTCGTCTTTACTGGTTGTTGTTACTTCCGGCAGGCCTACACGTTTACGGAACAGGTTAAAATATTTCCGGGCTTCTTCCAGTTCTCCTAATTCAATACAGGCTTCCACATAGTCATAAACAACCTCCGAGAAGCGTATGAACGGGAAGAGACAATTTACCCTGTTACGATGGTCTTCCGCTCTGGGGTGGATAAACTTTTGCAGATAATAGCCTGTGTAAGTTGCATTCCATGTCTCACCACCGCCGGAGCGCGTATCCATACCTGCAAAATAGGCGTCTTTAGCATCTGCCGGATCCAGTTGATAGTAACCGGTTTGTATCATACCGCTGGGTTCCATGGCTGCATAATCCGCCGGGCGTTGAATCCATTGTTTTCCATCGTACATGATAGAAGCATAGAAACGCGGTTCACGATTCTTGTATGGATTTGCTTTATGTTCTGGTTTATTCCAGTCAAATTTAGTTCCATCCTCCATCAGATATGCATCTACCAAATCCTGTACAGGCGTATTGCCGCCCCAGGCATGATATCCGGAAGGTCCGTTGAACAGAGCCATCTTCGTGCCACTTTCATCTTTTGTTTCGATAAAATAACGAGAAAAAATATGCTCTTCCGATTCGTTTCCAAAGAATTCCCAGATAGCATTAGCTTTCTCTTCGGCCGCCAGCCCTTCGCCGCCATACGTTGAAAGCCCATGTCCCAGCGGATTGTCCATTAATGCTTTTGCTGCATTTTTCACAGCTCTCCACCTGTCTTCACGCGAACCTTCCGTGTAGAATAATAATTCTTTATTCGCATAGGAAGCCAGCGTCGATATTTTAGCCGTAGCTGTAGTCTGGTCGTGCAAATCGCTGGCAGCATCTGTCAGTACACGCACTTTCAAGGCCAAAACAGCGGCCAATGTGGCGCGCCCTTTCGGCGTATTGCTAAACGTACGGTCCTTTAATAATTCGGCGGCATTGTTAATATCACTGAGAATCTGCTGGATCGTTTCCGTATAAGAAGACCGGGCGATGGAGAAATCGGGATCGGCTAATTGCGTTACCTCCAACTGAAGAGGAATTCCACCATATCCCCTGGATAAACGATGGAAGAAATAAGCGCGAAGGAAATAAGCCTCTCCTTTCAATTGTACTTTGTAGCTATCTTCAAAGGTGGCATCATCAATATTTTTAATAAAATCGTTACAGGAACGGATGGTTCTGTACAAACGCTCCCATTGATGTCCTCCTTGCGTCTTGCCAAACCAAGCGAGGTTGGCTTCGGTCAGAGCACCCGCATTTGATTCTACATATTCCCTACCATGAGTGAATAATGTTTCGTCGGTAGCCGAGGCTTGCGCTTCTTCTGCAAATCCGGCATCTTGGAAGGCAAAGTAAATATTATACATATACGCTTCCGCCAAAGCTCCTTCAGCCCATACGGCGTCTGCTGTGATTTCTTTTGGGGGGTCTATATTCATAAAATCATCACTACACGCATTCAGTAGGAATGCCGCGAACAAAATGATTATTATATTGCTATGTTTCATAATGTGTATTATTTAAAATGTTACTGTACAACCAATATTAATAACTTTTGACGGCGGTATAAAGTTACCTGTTTGTGTATCTCCTTCCGGATCAAAATAATCAAAATTAGTAAATGTAACCAGGTTGTTTCCGTTCAAATATAAGCGTGCAAACGAAAGGAATTTCGTTTTTTCGAGAATATGCTTCGGAATGGAATACCCTATTTCGATATTTTTTAACCTTAAATAGTTGGTTTTTCGCAGCCAATAAGTATTGTATTGACCTTGCCCGCTATCCCAGTAATATTTGCCGCGAGCATGTACACGCGGATGTTTATCCGTAGGATTGTCTACCGACCAGTGGTTTTCATAAATACTTATATGATAGTTCCCAATCTCGCCCGAGTCAAAATACACTCTGTTCCAAGCGTCGGCAGCGCCCTGGAACAAGAAACTCAAGTCAAAATCCTTCCATTGGAAAGAAGCATTGAAGGCATATGTCCATTTGGGGTCTTTATTCCTGTCAAACCGGACACGGTCGTCTGGAGTTATCTCTTTATCGCCGTCGGTATCCTTAAATTTCATATCACCCGGCTGAAGGCCTTTATCAGTAGTGATTTCATCATAATTCGGACGGTTGGCCGTATCATTGATTTCATCCCAGTCTTTGAACACGCCGTCAAACACGTATACCAAACTTCGTTCTGGATAATTAATATCCATCGGGAAGGAATGCCCTGTAGATTTCTGCCATTCCGGCGCTCCCGGCGCTTCGTCCCAATACGTAATCTTATTTTTACTGTACAATACAGTACCCGACATACGATAGCTAAAATCCTTACCGATCCGGTCGCTCCACTCAAGTTTCATATCAAATCCCTTGTTCTGCACTTCACCGATATTTTCAGCCGGCAGCGTTAACCCTGCTGTTTGAGGAATGGAAGCATTTCTTCTCCACAAAATTTTGGAACGCTTGTTGTAGAAATAATCGGCTTCCAGCGAGAAACGATTTTTGAGGGTACGGAGTTCAATCCCTACGTTTGAATTATTAGCGACCTCCCATGTAATCTTGGTATTCGGGAAACGGCTGGCCTCGAGGCCTTTCTGGTCGCCTCCGTCAACAATATAACCATACGCATACTTATACGTTGCCAAGAATTGGTATTCCTGTAATTTACTATCAAAATATACCTGGTCGTTACCCATTTGCCCCCACGATCCGCGAACCTTGAAATAGTCGATAAAAGAGAGGTTTTCTTTCCAGAAGTTTTCTTCAGACATACGATAGCCTACCAATACACCCGGGAAAAATCCATAGCGGTTGTCTTCCGGAAACATATAGGAAGCGTCGTAACGCCAAACGAACTCAGCCAGATATTTTTCCTTATAATTATAAGCGATACGTCCGAAATAGTTCATACGGGATCTTTTCCAGTTTTTGTCCCATTCGTCGTTGCTTTTACTTAGTGCATCCTTTTCCTTATCACCTCCGGCATCAAAGAGTTGTACGGCTGTTGAAAGATAATATCTGCGCATGGCCTCGAAGTATTCATTATCGGACTGATCCTTTTCTGTACCAGCCAACAGGCTTATCCCATGATTCCCAAATGTTTTCTCATAGCTCAGAATACCGCCGGCCACTAAATTGGTCTGGTCTTCCGAATACATGTCTAACCGGGGATCCGGATGACTGGGATAGTTTAAACCGCCGGTTAGTTTTGGGGTTACACCGTCAGCTTCTAATGATACGCCATCCCATGAATACAGTGTCCAAGGCTGGAACCATTTTTTTCGCTGGCTGAGAAATTTATCGTAAGCAATATTTAGATTCAATTTCAAACCTTCGATCCAAGGCTGAGAGATCTCGGCATATGCATTCGTCTGTATATAGTAATGTCTCTGTCTGTCATATCCGGTTATGTCCGAAGCAGCTACCGCCGGGTTTCGACCGTATTCCTGCGCCGGGCCGGGCAGTCCGTTCGGCCAGAAAGCCGGGTCGGTAGGACGCCCTCTTACGGTGAACCATAATACATCGCCAGCGCCTTGGCTGGGGTAATTTCTGTTTTCCTGACGCCCCATTAAATTTACGCCGACTTTTACAAATTCATGTAATTCAGCATCGATATTCATACGAAGGTTGTACTGCTTATAGTTATTGGCCGACCTTTTCCAGTATCCGTCCTGATAGCGGTGACCGAAGTTTACATAATACGACATTTTATCTGTCCCGCCTTCCAAGTCGGCTGTATGGGTACGCTGTGGCGACCAATCGGCATACGTAGCCTCTACCCAATCGGTATTCGGATATCGCCAAGGATCTGAACCGTCACGGTATTTCTGAATTTCTTCTTGCGTTTTCCAAGGGGGAAGAAGGATGGATTCTCCATACTTCGGGTTCTGCATACCGTCATTAACGATCAGTTCGTTACGCAATTCGGCATATTGAGCGGCATCCGCCATTTCAGGAAGCATATTAGGCGTTCCCATCCCTTGATTGAACGAATACGTCAATTTAGGTTTTCCCGTTTTTCCTTTCTTGGTAGTAATAAGGATTACGCCATTGGCGGCACGCGCCCCATAAATAGCGGCCGACGCATCTTTCAAAACCGACATACTTTCGATTTCGTTCGGGTCTAAACGGTTTAATCCCCCGGCTCTTGCCGCTACCCCGTCAATTACAATCAGGGGGTCATTATTTCCGAGTGTGTTTGAACCTCTGATGCGAATTGTCGTATTATCACTTCCCGGTTCTCCTGTGCGCTGGAAGGTAGAAACCCCCGCTAAACGACCTGCAATGGAGTTAGACAAGTTGGTGGCAGGAGATTTTAATAACTCGCCACCCCGTACAGAGGATACGGAACCTGTCACTGTTTCCTTCTTTTGTACACCGTAACCAACCACCACTACTTCGTCCAAGGCCTGTGAATCATCCCGCAAAGTAACATCAATTTTTCTTTGGGTACCTATCGTAATTTCCTGAGTTACATAACCAACATAAGAAAAAACTAAAATGGATTGATTACCTGGAACTTCCAGCGTGTATCCTCCATCTAAGTTTGTAATGGTTCCGATAGTTGTTCCCTTTACCGTCACATTTACCCCAATCAAGGCTTCTCCTGCGTTATCAATAACTTTACCTGTAACCGTTACATTTTGAGCAAATGTTGCGGTTGTACATAATAATAGTAATAAGATTAACAAGTGTTTAATGCAATTCAGCATTCCACTCTCTTTTACCTGTTTGTTGAAAGAAAATTTTCTCATACTTTCTTCATTTAATTAGTTTAATAAGGTTATACATTTTAGATATTTCTATCCGTCTCTCACATTGATTAAAAGCATACGTACTTACATCATAGGCATTATTGAATTTAGTTAAACATTATAATTGCTTGATTATATACGGAATAAACTCCGATTTTCAGACATTTGTATCTTATTGATATAAGATGAGAATAAGAATTTATAATGGCAGTACACTGCAATTCAATCATTTCAAGTTGTTCCATAATACATTAAAACAAAGCATATTAGGTTAAGAATTTATATTTATAACTACCCCGTTGTCTAACAAAACAGGAATACGTGTCTATAATACAGCAACAACAACGCAAAGATATATGATTTTATGATATAAACAACTTTTAATGCAAATTTTGTTATAAATAATATTTATTGTCATGAAATAATTCCAATTTTCTAAATTATCCGGTTTTTCTGATGCATTGCCGACAGGACAGGGGAGCAGGTTTCACGCATCCGCCAATTGCTTTGTACAATATCCATTCAAGCTGTGGAGAAGTTATTCGTGACAGCGTATAACTTTATTGATGGGTTCCGATAGATTTCATGTTTTGCTCACCATATTTTCCACCGTTCACGGCTGTGACCGGACTCGCTCACAAAGGTGAGCGGATCCATTCACGGCTGTGAGCGAGTCCGGTCACAAAGGTGAGCGGTGGAAAAGGCTGAAAACTCATGATTACTTATTCATCATGCCGGCAATAAAACAACAAGATGATTCGCCTCCGGATACATAACAGCGTTACATGCGGATACGCTTATCCCGAACTCAGGCTATTAATATGACAGAATCAGTATCCGTATTGAATAAAATACTATATTTACACCTGAATTTTTAAATCCGGTTTGCCATGAAAAAATATATCCTGTTTTTGTTTGTTGCCGTTCTTATATCTTCCTGTACAAAACAGATATCTCCCCAATCCGTAGAAATAGAGAAACAAACGTTTATTTTTTCTATTAAAGGGACTGATACGCTACGGCTCGATAAGTATGATATTCCATCCAAAGAGATAAATAAACCTTGTGTTTTGTTTGTTTTTGGAGGCGGCTTTGTTGAGGGAGCGCGAACGGCGGAATATAATGTTGAGTATCTTAAAAAACTGGCGGAAAAAGGATATGTAGGAATTGGCATTGACTATCGCTTAGGATTGAAAGACATAAAAGACAGAAATGTATCCGATCCTGCCAATATAGTTGGGGCATTACTCGATGCAATCCATATGGCTGTGGAGGATATGTTCGATGCAACCGGTTTTGTTTACGAACATGCCGGAGCGTGGGGAATTGATAAAACCAAAATCATTGCCAATGGTTCAAGCGCTGGAGCCGTAACCGTATTGCAAGGCGAATACATAATCTGTAATAATATGGAATTGTCCAAACGGCTGCCCGACGGTTTCCGCTATGGGGGAATTATCGCTTTTGCCGGCGCTGTCGCTAACGAAAGCGGCGATTTGACGTGGCCGGTAAATCCGTCACCCATCCAGCTTTTTCATGGAGACGCCGATAAGAATGTACCTTTTTATAAAGCCTTGCTGGGAGACGCCGGATTATATGGCTCTAAATATATAGCCGGGCAATTGAATAAAATGCAATCGCCCTATTATTTCTATGAAGTGGAAAATGCCGCACATGAAATAGCCCATGCGCCCATGCGCTATAATTTAGGCGAAATAGGCACCTTTATTGATAAATTCATACTTAATCCCGAACCGCTTATTATCCACACGGTAGCGGAACAAATCGGCAAACCCGAATTGGAAAAAGAGTTTGATTTTATGGACTATATCAATACCAATTACAACTAACGCCCGGTAAGCAAACGTTCTATTACAGAAGGATAATGTTCATATTCCAAAGCATGTACTTTGGTTGCTACATCTTCGGGGGCGTCTGAAGGAAGGACAGGGCAGGTAGCTTGGAAAATAATCTCCCCTTCGTCGTACTGTTCATTTATATAATGTATGGTAATACCCGATTCCTTTTCGCCGGCGCCTACCACCGCTTCGTGCACATGCATGCCATACATGCCTTTTCCTCCATATTTGGGCAATAGCGCCGGATGAATGTTTATAATCTTGCCGGGAAAGGCCTTTAATAATGTTTCCGGGATTTTATTCATAAAACCGGCCAATACGATAAGGTCTATCTTGTATCCGGTAAGTTTATCAATGACAGGTTTCCCTTCCGCAAATTCATCCCGCGTAAACGCAAATGAAGGAATACCCAGCCTGTTTACACGCTCATGCACTTTGACTTTCTTATTATTAGATAAAACGACGGATACGTTAACCGTTTTACTGCCTGTAAAATACCGGGCAATATTTTCAGCATTTGTCCCGGAGCCGGAAGCGAAAATAGCTATGTTCTTCATTATTTCAATTATTTAAATGCACAAGAAAGAAGAAAATGTGCAAGTTCTGTATATTTTTAAGCTCATATATTTGTTTTGTAACATAAAAAATGCTTTCCTTTGCACTGCAAATTTAAAAAGTATATTCTAATTTATTAATCTAAATTGAAAAGTTATGTCTGAAATTGCGTCTAGAGTAAAGGCTATTATCGTTGATAAATTGAGTGTGGAAGAAACAGAAGTTACTAACGAAGCCAGTTTTACTAATGATTTAGGAGCAGACTCTCTTGATACAGTAGAGTTGATTATGGAATTCGAAAAAGAATTCGGCATCTCAATCCCCGACGATCAAGCAGAAAAAATTGCAACAGTAGGTGACGCTATCGCTTATATCGAAGCAAACGCGAAGTAATCCCCTTTTATTTCAACGTATGGAATTAAAAAGAATTGTAGTGACAGGCCTTGGAGCTATTACTCCGCTTGGTAATACCCTCTCAGACACTTGGGAGGGCCTTATTAACGGTAGAAGTGGAGCCGGGCCTATTACTCAGTTTAATGCAGAAAAATTTAAAACACATTTTGCCTGTGAAGTGAAAAACTTCGATCCGTTACAAATTATGGACCGGAAAGAAGTGCGTAAATGTGATCGCTATACCCTGTTAGCATTAAACGCTGCCAAAGAAGCAATCGCTGATTCGGCCTTAGATACAGAGACAGAAAACCCGGACCGTATCGGAGTGATATTTGCATCCGGTATCGGTGGTATCAAAACATTTGAAGACGAAGTAAAGGCTTACGACGAGGAAAGAGGGCCGCGTTTTAATCCTTTTTTCATTCCTAAGATGATTTCCGATATTGCTGCCGGGCAAATTTCCATGATATACGGATTCAGAGGGCCTAATTTTGCTACTGTTTCGGCTTGCGCATCTTCTACCAACGCTATTTCCGATGCATTCAATTATATCCGTTTAGGAAAGGCTGACGTCATCGTTACCGGCGGCGCGGAAGCGGCTGTTTCGGCAGCAGGCATAGGCGGTTTTAATGCGATGAACGCCCTGTCTACCCGTAATGATTCGCCCCATACGGCTTCGCGTCCGTTTAGCCTGAGCCGGGATGGATTTGTATTAGGCGAAGGTTCGGCCTGCCTGGTGCTTGAAGAAATGGAGCATGCTCTGGCAAGAGGAGCTAAAATATACTGTGAAATAGTAGGGACAGGCATGTCTGCCGATGCATACCACTTAACAGCTTCGCATCCTGAAGGATTAGGCGCTAAGCTGGTTATGAGAAACGCGTTGGAAGATGCAGGAATGAAACCGGAAGATATTGATTATATCAATGTACATGGAACCTCTACCCCTGTTGGCGACATATCGGAAGCAAGAGCTATTAAAGATATATTTGGCGAACATGCTTATAACCTGAATATCAGTTCTACAAAGTCTATGACCGGGCACCTTTTAGGAGCAGCCGGAGCATTGGAAGCAATTGCCTGCATCCTGACAGTGAAAGAAGGCGTCATTCCTCCTACGATTAATCATGAGGAAGGCGACAACGATCCGGAAATAGATTATAAGCTGAACTTTACATTTAACAAAGCACAAAAAAGAGAAATAAATGCCGCCCTATCCAACACCTTCGGTTTCGGAGGACATAATGCAAGCGTAATTGTAAAGAAATTTGTCAGATAACCGTCTTTAAAAGTGTTCAAGCAATTATATAAAAGAATAAGGCTCCTTAAAAATAAAGGTAAAGAGCCTTATTTGTCTTTATATAAGCTCTTTGGTTTTTATCCCGATGATATTAGTCTGTATGAGCAGGCCTTTTTGCATAAATCTTCTTCGATAGAAGCAGGCGACGGGCGATGGCTTAATAATGAACGCCTGGAATTTCTTGGAGATGCTATCCTCGACGCCATTGTGGCAGACATCTTATATAAACATTTCAAAAACAAACGGGAAGGGTTTCTTACCAACACACGTTCCAAGATTGTGCAACGCGATAACCTGGACCGTATAGCGGTCAACCTTGGATTGCAAAAATTAGTTGTCTACTCAGCCAAACTCAGTTCTCATAATAACCACTTATATGGCAATGCACTGGAAGCATTGATTGGAGCGATATACCTCGACCAGGGCTACCGGAAGTGTTATAAATTTATAGAAGATGTGGTTATTAAGAAAAACCTTGACATAGATAAATTAGCCCATAAAGAAGTAAATTTCAAGTCGAGTCTCATTGAATGGAGCCAGAAAAACAAACTCGAGATAACTTTCGACCTGATAGAATCCTTTGTTGACAATGACGGAAACCCTGTATTCCAAACATGTGTAACTTTATTTGAACATCAAATAGGGGTAGGAATCGGTTATTCCAAGAAAGAATCACAACAAAATGCAGCCAAGATGGCCATAAAAAAACTCCGCATCGACAAAGAATTCCAGGAAACCATCTCCGAATTGAAGATAAAACTAAATGGCGAAACAACCGAAAGCCATGAATTTGACGAACTCCCCGAAGATATTGATTCCAAGATAGTTTGAACCAATAACCCAACCCCGTTCATCCCAAAGGACAAGTCGTTTAATGACATTGTCCTAAAGTGCGTTAGGATTGGGGTAGATTGGTTTATCCCTTTCAAATCGTAACCTCTCTGTTTTATCCCTGAAGGAACAATCTGTTTATATTAGTTAAATCCTCTATTTTTACTATCAAAATGTCAGGAAATATTTTTTTAATCCGGGGAAAACATATTACTTCGCATCAAAATGAAATGAAAACTTATAAATAAAATTGAAATGAAGACGTCATTGTTAACTAAAAGTGTTTTGGGATTTATTTTTGTTTTTGTATGCAGTATAGCTATGAATGCCGCTTCTCCCAAGAATTATATGTACGACACGAAAGAAGAAAATGGGAAAGTAGTGTCGAAAACTGTTTTCACTAACGAAAACGGGTTTCTAAACAAGCAAATGAAATACGATTTTACTTACAATGAAGAGGGTAAAGTGGCTGTAAAGAAAGCTTGTAAATGGGATAAATCCACAGAGAGTTGGGAGCCGTTTTTCCTGATTTCTTATGAATACAACAATGAAACAGGAGATATCCACACAACCTATGGAATGTGGGATAAAAAGAAAAAGAATTACAGTTTGAATGTTCAGGAGATGATTTCGCCTGCTTCAAGCTATGATTCGATCTTTTCATAATGCAACAAACAGTAGAAAATGGTGCAACTACGAAGATGTGAATCTTTGTTTTTGCACCACTTTCAATTTATAAGCAGGATGATCAGAATCAAATGATTTTTTCTAAAACGGAAAGATTGGCCGACACTTCTTCATCGGTCAATTTATAATTACTTAAATCGTCTGCCAAGTATTGATCATAAGCAGCCATATCTATCAATCCATGCCCTGAGAGATTGAATAATATCGTACGTTGTTTGCCTTCCTCTTTTGCTTGTTTGGCTTCCTGAATAGCTGCCGCAATGGCGTGGGACGATTCGGGAGCAGGGATAATACCTTCGGACTGAGCAAATAAAACCGCTGCCTCGAATGTATCCAATTGTTCAATATCAACCGCTTCCACGTATCCGTCCTGTCTTAATTGGCTGACAATCGAACCGGCACCATGATAACGCAATCCCCCAGCATGGATATGGGCTGGAGAAAAGTTATGTCCTAATGTAAACATGGGTATCAACGGAGTATAACCGGCTTCATCGCCAAAATCATATTGGAATTGACCGCGCGTCAGTTTCGGGCATGATGCCGGCTCGGCGGCAACAATACGAATCTCTTTACCATCAACTAACTTATGGCGAAGAAACGGAAAACTAATGCCTGAAAAGTTTGAGCCTCCTCCAAAGCAACCAATAACCACATCCGGGTATTCGCCGGCCATTTCCATTTGCTTTTCCGCTTCTAAGCCGATAACTGTCTGATGTAGCATAACATGGTTCAATACACTACCCAATGTATATTTACAATTAGGCGTTTGCAGCGCCAGTTCCACTGCTTCGGAAATGGCCGTACCCAGGCTCCCCTGATAATTCGGATGGGCGGTCAATATGCTGCGCCCGGCTTTTGTACTCATACTTGGCGAAGCGATTACCTGCGCGCCAAACGTTTGCATAATCGAACGGCGGTACGGTTTTTGATGATAGCTCACCTTTACCATATAAACAGCCAGTTCCAGACCAAAAGCCTTCGCAGCATACGATAAAGCGGCTCCCCATTGCCCGGCTCCGGTTTCAGTAGTAATATTGGTTACTCCTTCTTTCTTGCAAAAATATACCTGGGCAATCGCTGAATTTAATTTATGAGAACCTACCGGGCTCACGCTTTCATTTTTAAAATAAATATGAGCCGGCGTATCCAATGCTTTTTCCAATCCATAAGCACGAACCAATGGAGTAGGCCGCCATATCTTATACAACTCGCGCACTTCTTCCGGTATTTCTATCCAAGTGTCGGTTTGATTTAACTCCTGATGCGCCAGTGCCTTTGCAAACAAAGGATAGAGCTCTTCTTCTTTGACAGGTTGCTTTGTACCCGGATTTAGAATAGGGCGCGGTTTGTTTTTCATATCCACTACAATATTATACCACGCCGTAGGAATATCTTTTTCTTCCAATAAAAATTTTTTAGTGCTCATAATACATCTATGTTAAGTTACATTATTTCTAAAAAAAAGCCTTACTGCTTACAACATGGAAGCAAAGGAACAAACAATATTCTATTATTCAATGTAAATTAAATAAAATTCTATACATTTGCAATCCGAATGATTTTATGAAATACAATTTAATTAATATCATCATGAGAAAATCTTTATTGCTACTCTCCTGCCTTTTATCCGTTTCATTTGTCTTTGCTCAGAAAAAGAATTTCATCTACACCTTTTATGGATTCGTAAGAGGCGACGCCTATTATAATTCGAGAAACAACGTGGAGGCGGTGGATGGTAACTTTTATCTCTATCCGCTTGATAAAGAGCCTGATGCCGATGGCAATGACTTAAACAACAATCCGAGCAGCACATTTTATACATTTACTACCCGGTTTGGTTTAGATATGACCGGTCCCAACGTTGGTTCGGCTAAAACATCCGCGAAGGTAGAAGTAGATTTGGGAGGATTTAATCTCGCTAATTACCTGCTCCGCATCCGACAGGCGTATGTCAATTTAAGCTGGGAGAAAGGTTCGTCCCTCTTACTTGGACAAACATGGCACCCGTTGTTCGGAGATGTTATGCCGGACGTTTTGAATCTGAACACGGGAAGCCCTTTTCAACCCTTCAACCGAAGTGCACAAATAAGGTATCAATATAATAATAACCGGTTTACTTTTACCGGATCGGCTGTTTATCAATTAGTGTATTTATCAGCAGGGCCAAACGGGAAAAGCGAAGAATACCAGAAAAACAGCATTCTGCCCGAACTGTTTGCCGGCGTAACATACCATGAGAATGGATTTTTAGGAGGATTAGGCGTAGAAGCGATATCGCTGAAACCCCGCGTACAGTCGCATATGGCCGATAAAGTATATAAAGTAGACGAACGGATTACAAGTGTATCTTTCATGGCCCAAGCTCAATATAAGACTGGTAATCTTTTTCTGGCCGGGAAAACGCTTCTTGCTTCCAATCAGACGCATAATGCTATGTTGGGAGGATATGGCGTTTCATCGATAGACAAGATTACGGGCGAACAGAAATATACGCCTTCACGCCATTCTACCACTTGGATCAACGCCGTAGCAGGCAGTAAATGGAAAGGCAGCCTGTTTATGGGATACTCTAAAAATTTAGGAACAACCGATAAATTAGTCAACCCGGCATTCTTTTTCGGAAGTGGAATTGATATAGACCGGTTACTTTGCGTCGCTCCCGGTTTTTCGTATAATTTACCTCACTGGAAAGCCGGGATTGAATACTCGGCAACAACAGCCTGGTACGGAGATACAAACCTGTCAAACGGTAAAGTAATAAACACACACGCCGTTACCAATCACAGAATATTAGGAGTACTTATTTATTATTTTTGACTACCTCCTGACTGCTTGACTAACATCTTCGTCAAGCGCTCTTAAATCTTCGATGCGTTTAACGATTTCGCCTTTTTTATTAATGAGAAATAGCGCGGGTAATTGTTTTACATTATAGAGCGCTGCTATCTGGGAATAAGCTGCTTCGGGATCGTGGACACATGTCCAGGGCAATTTAGACGCCACATTCTTCCAGAAGTGTTTGTCGATATCCAACGATACCTGATAGATGGTGAATCCTTTCGTATTGTATTTCTCATATAACCCGGCAAAATCCATATTCAGAGCGGGCGACCATTCGCTTTGATAGGCCGTAAAATTCACCAGAACCGTTTTGCCTTCAGCTACTTCGGATAACTTAATAATCTCTCCGTACAGGTTTGGCAGCGTTATATCCAGGTAATTTATCTCCTGAACGTTTACAGTCTCCGTATCGAGCACCCGTTGCTGGCGGATCACTTTAATCGATTGTAATGCCAGGTTATGAAGATGCTTTGCGCGGGCGCTTTCCGGATAATTAAAATCATAACTCGTGGCAACGGCACCATACGCCTTTGAATCGTCTTTATCATACAGATTAAAGAAATACAGACCGTCTATTTGCTGGAACAACGCATAATAGGCAGCCGTAGACATGGGAGCCGAATAAATATATTGACGTGCTACTTCCTTATAAGCTTCGGCAGCTTCCAATACCTGTTCGCGATACGTTGTATCGGAAATCAATTTGCTGTCGTAATCTTTGCGTAACCGCCCGATAGCCTGATTGGCGTCTAACTGGGCCAGCGTTATTTGTTTGATCGCTTTTGAATTCCCGGAACCTTCTACCATATAAGAAGTCGCAAACGTTCCCGCATCAGCGCTAAAAGAAACGGCCTCTGTAGAATCAATCGAGAAATTGATCAACTGGTTATTCAAGCGCAACCGATAAAAGTCAGGATATTGAGGGCGGGATTGCTTAAATACAAATTTACCAGCAGCATTAAGCTTAACCGAATCCAATGTTTCCACAGACGAAACTCCTACATTTTCAAGAAACATAACCTGCCCGTTAGCGCCGGAGACAACGCCCTTAACCGTAAAACTATTATCATCACATGCTGTAAATAAAACAAGTATTGCTCCGAGAGCCATCATCAGATGTGTAGTTATTCGTCTCATATTTCTTTCTCAAAATTTTGCTATTCGGATGCAAATATACAGTAATTTGCAATTGCACCGTAATTATTAGTTGTTTCTTACAAATTATTTTACAAAAAAGGGCTTATAACGAGTTATTTATTGCTTTCACATACATTTAACAAATAAACTTTCATTACCTTTGCCCCGATTTTACAGACGAAAAATAAGAATATTAAAAAATTATGGTTAATCCAATTAACAAGACGATTGATTTAGGTGACGGAAGGACGATCACCATCGAAACCGGGAAATTGGCAAAACAAGCCGATGGCGCTGTTACCGTCCGTATGGGTGATACAATGCTGCTTGCCACTGTGACTGCCGCTAAAGATGCAAATCCCGGTGTTGACTTTATGCCTCTACAGGTTGAATATAAAGAAAAATTCTCAGCGTATGGCCGTTTTCCGGGAGGCTTTACAAGAAGAGAAGGGAAAGCTTCCGATTATGAAATACTTACTTCACGTTTAGTAGACCGTGCACTTCGTCCGCTTTTCCCCGACAATTATCATGCTGAAGTATTTGTTAATATTATATTATTTTCTTCCGACGGTAACGATATGCCGGATGCCTTGGCCGGTTTAGCGGCATCTGCGGCTTTGGCTGTATCCGATATACCTTTTAACGGGCCTATCTCGGAAGTTCGTGTGGCCCGTATAGACGGCAGGTTTATCCTTAACCCTACTTTCTCCGAACTGGAAAAAGCGGATATTGATATAATGGTAGGCGCTACGATGGATAACATTATGATGGTAGAAGGCGAAATGGATGAAGTACAGGAAGCCGAAATGCTTGAAGCCATCAAGGTTGCCCACGAAGCGATTAAGGTACAATGCCAGGTACAGATTGAGTTGTCGGAAGCTTGCGGCAAGCTGACAAAACGAGAATACGATCACGAAGTAAACGATGACGAACTGCATAAGGATGTGCGCGATAAATGTTATGACAAAGTATATGCCGTAGCCACTTCCGGCTCATCCAAACATGAACGTTCCGACGCTTTTAAAGAGATTGTAGAAGAATATAAAACAAACTTTACGGAAGAAGAATTAGAAGAAAAAGCCGAAATGATAGGCCGCTACTATCACGATGTGGAAAAAGAAGCGATGCGCCGCGCCATTCTGGACGAAGGAAAACGCCTGGATGGCCGTAAAACAACAGAGATCCGCCCTATCTGGTGTGAAATTGATTACCTGCCGGGGCCTCATGGATCTGCCATATTTACCCGGGGAGAAACCCAATCGCTTACGACGTTGACACTGGGAACAAAAGCAGATGAAAAAACGGTAGACGATGTACTGAATCACGGCAAAGAACGTTTCCTCTTACATTATAACTTTCCTCCTTTTTCTACTGGAGAAGCAAAAGCCTCACGGGGTGTAGGGCGCCGCGAAGTAGGCCATGGCAATCTGGCCCATCGGGCGCTCAAACGGATGATCCCTGCCGATTATCCCTATGTGATCCGTGTTGTTTCGGATATTCTTGAATCAAACGGTTCTTCTTCCATGGCTACGGTTTGTGCCGGGACGCTTGCCCTGATGGACGCAGGCGTGAAGATGAAGAAAGCGGTTTCCGGTATTGCCATGGGGCTGATTTCAGAAAATAAAGGAAGCAAGTATGCCGTTCTTTCCGATATTCTGGGAGATGAAGACCACTTAGGTGACATGGATTTTAAGGTAACCGGCACAAAAGATGGCATTACAGCTACCCAAATGGACATCAAAGTAGACGGGCTCTCTTATGAAATCCTTGAAAAAGCATTAGCCCAGGCTAAAGAAGGGCGAATGCACATTCTTGGAAAACTGACGGAAACGATTGCAGAACCCCGTGAAGATTTGAAACCGCATGCTCCACGCATTGAGTCACTGACGGTGGGCAAAGAATACATCGGCGCCATCATTGGCCCGGGTGGAAAGATTATTCAGGGAATACAGGAGAAAACAGGAGCTATTATCTCTATTGAAGAGGTAGACGGCGTAGGTAAAATAGAAGTATCCGGTACGAATAAAGAGACGATTGATGCAGCCATGCGAGCTATCAAAGCCATTGTGGCCGTTCCCGAAATCGGCGAAACGTATGAAGGCAAGATTTCTTCTGTTATGCCTTATGGCGCTTTCGTTGAATTTATGCCGGGTAAAGACGGCCTGCTTCATATTTCCGAAATGGACTGGAAACGATTGGATACAGTTGAACAAGCCGGATTGAAAGAAGGCGACGTTATACAGGTAAAATTAGTGGATATCGACCCCAAAACAGGCAAATTCAAACTTTCCCGCAGAGTCTTATTGCCTAAACCCGAAGGTTACGAAGAACGCCCGCCGCGCATGGAACGTAACGACCGTGGCGACAGGAATGGACAACGCAATAACCGCCCGCCGCGCTACTAATAAGCCGGACAATTCTTTTCAAACAAGAATAAACAAAAAAAAAACGGAGCGTAAATGAATACGTTCCGTTTTTTTTTGTATTGTGCGCGCCGCTTTTATAACTGTTTAAAGAAGTCGTTGCCTTTATTATCTACCAGAATAAAGGCGGGGAAATCTTCTACTTCTATCTTCCAAACAGCTTCCATCCCCAATTCCGGGTATTCGAGACATTCTACTTTCTTAATACTGTCCTGCGCCAGGATAGCAGCCGGGCCTCCTATGCTTCCCAAATAGCAGCCGCCGTATTTTTTACAGGCGTCGGTTACTTGCTGGCTCCGGTTGCCTTTGGCTATCATCACCATGCTACCGCCGTTTTCCTGAAATAAGTCTACATAAGAATCCATACGCCCGGCCGTTGTTGGGCCGAAAGAACCGGAAGCCATACCTTCGGGCGTCTTCGCCGGGCCGGCATAATAAATGGGATGGTCTTTGATGTACTGGGGCAATCCTTGTCCGCTATCCAGCCGCTCTTTCAACTTAGCATGGGCTATATCGCGGCCCACTACAATTGTTCCCGTTAAAGAAAGGCGGGTAGATACCGGGTACTTATCCAACTCACGAAGGATACCGGCCATCGGTTGGTTCAGGTTGATTTTTACAGCTTCGCCTTCTCCGGCTTTACGGTATTCTTTGGGGATTAATCGTCCCGGATTGGTTTCCAGCTTTTCAATCCAGATACCTTCCTTGTTTATTTTTGCTTTGATATTGCGGTCGGCAGAACAGGATACGCCCATCCCTACCGGACAGGAAGCGCCATGACGAGGCAAACGGATAATGCGGACATCATGTGCAAAGTATTTTCCGCCGAACTGCGCTCCCAAACCAATTCTATACGCTTCTTCCAAAACTTTCTTTTCTAATTCAATATCACGAAAAGCCCGTCCGCCTTCATTTCCCGAAACAGGGAGATTGTCATAATAATGGGCGGAGGCTAATTTAACCGTTTTCAGGTTGGCTTCGGCAGAAGTACCGCCAATGGCAAAAGCAATGTGATAAGGAGGACAGGCAGCCGTACCTAAGGTTTTCATCTTTTCCACTAAGAACGAAACTAATTTCTTAGGCGTTAGTAAGGCCTTTGTTTCCTGATACAGATAGGTTTTGTTGGCCGAACCGCCTCCTTTTGCTATACAAAGAAATTTATATTCACTCCCTTGCGTAGCATATAAGTCAATCTGAGCCGGCAGGTTACAGCCTGTGTTGATTTCCTTATACATATCCAACGGCGCATTCTGCGAATAGCGCAGATTCTCTTCGGTATACGTTTTATAAACGCCTTTCGAAAGCGCTTCTTCATCATTGCCGTCGGTCCATACCTGTTGCCCTTTTTTACCTGTGATAATAGCCGTACCCGTATCCTGACAGAAAGGGAGTTTACCTTTTGCCGATACTTCCGCATTACGCAGGAAAGTCAGCGCTACGAATTTATCATTGTCGCTGGCTTCGGGATCCGAAAGAATCTTCGCTACTTGCGCCTGATGTTCCGGGCGCAGATAAAAAGCCACATCACGAAAAGCGGCGTTAGCCAGCCTGGTTAACCCTTCTTCTTCTATTTTCAGAATTTCTTTTCCTTCAAACTCGGTAACCGAAACATGTTCTTTCGTCAACAAATAATACTCGGTCGTATCCTTTCCCATAGGAAACGGTTCCTGATACTTAAACGGAGGTATTGCCATATCGCTATAATTTATAAATGATTATTTTAATGGCAAAGATAGGAAATTTCCAGGAATTGCAGTAGAATACAAAACTTACTCCAGTGCAAACGCACGAAAATAGGGTTATATTTGCCAAAAGCCGCAAGGAGTTTTTAAAACCGTATGCAGCATTACCCAATGGCATCTCCGCTCACAACACGTTCCGCCGGGTATTTTCACTGTTGAACCATTATGGGGCGCCTGCAAAAATATCAAAAAATACAGACTGTGTAATCCGCATTCCCTTCGCCATTCCCCCAAGCGCCTCCGTCAGGCGTGTATTCCATTCAATATAAACTAATTCGCAATCAGCACTTATATATCAGCTTACAATTACTTTAATACGGTAAAATGATGTGATCCTGACAAGATTTCCACCGGCTTTCTTTCCGGAGTATTTCCCCATTTGGGAAGGATGACCGTGGCAGAAGTATTTGCCGGAACCTCTACCCATAACTCAAGATTACCGCCTTCATCCACCTTCCATTCCGAAGCAATTTTTCCATACAGCGTGACGTATGAAGCCTTGCAATAGCTCAAATCCTGTATGGGAGCCGGAGCAATGTAGAAATGCTTCATCCCCGCTCGGTACTTGTCCGGCTTTATGCCTGCCAACGACTCGTAAAACCACGAAACCACACTTCCAAACATAGGATGACAATGCCCACATCCACCCGGGTCGCCACCTCCGTCCCATGTTTCCCACAAGGTACTGTTCTTGTCGTCCAGCAGGTAGGCATATCCCGGAAAATTCCGCTGGTTCATTAGCGTATACGCCAGATCAACGCAACCGTTTTCCGTCAATACTTTAAGCAACAGCGGAGTGCCGAATATGCCGGTATCAAAGTGATAATCGAGTGTCGCTAAGCGCTCCGCTAATGCAGAAAAGACTGCTTCCTGTTCGTTGTCCGGTACGAGACCGAAACCTAAAGCAAAGACGTCGGCTCCTTGCCTGCCTTCCCAATAATGGTGGGTGACAGGATTGAAAAAGGCAGCATTAAAGTTCTTCTTTATCGTTTTAGCTAAATCGGCAAAAGCTGTTTCATCCTCTTTCTCGCCTAAAACTTCCACCACATTCATCATGATGCGGGTAATATGGTAATAGTAAGCCGTATTGACCAGTTCCGTCGGGATTTCGATGTGATTGTACAAGGTACACCACTCACCCAGACACCAACCGTTGGGTTCTTCCCTCACCACAAGCCCTCTGTCATCGGTACGTGTGCCGAGGTATCCGATCCATTGTTTCATGCCTTCATAATGTTTCCGCAACACCGCCGTATCGCCGTAATGGCAATAGTATGCCCAAGGAATGATAACGTAAGCGGAACCCCAGGCAGGACCGCCACCTCCTCCGCTGAAAGGTGCTGTATGAGGCACATAGCCGGTTATTTTGTTACGAGCATCATCCATGTCGTCTATGAACTTACGGAGAAAACGGGTCATGTCATACGAGTAGAGCAGGCTTTCCGTGATTACCTGCCCGTCGCCCGTATAGGCCAGCCGTTCGCGGTGCGGATCACTGCTTATGATGCCTTTGAAGTTGGCACGTAGGGTACGGTCGTATGCCTTAACGATCCGATTGAAGAGTTCGTTGGAACATTCGAACGTTCCAGTGTTCATCACGTCGGTATAAATGTTCTTTACGCTCAGGCTTTCCTTCGACAGCTTCACACCCTTGGTTGTCGCCTCCACCCATCTGAAGGTGTGCCAAGTAAACCGAGGTTCCCATTCTTCCTTGCCGCCTCCTTTCAAAATGTAGGTATCTGTCTGCCCATAATCCAATCCCTCTTCACTGACAAACCGTAAGCGTACCTCGTCTCCGGCTTTCCCTTCCACGTTCAGGGCACACCAGCCGGATACGGTCTCGGGTAAGGTAAAGAGGTAGGTGGAATCATCCACCTGCTCAAAGCGGGTGTCGACAATGTTCATGATTTTATTGAATTGTACGGTTTGCGCCCTCATCACGCCCGTAGGAGGACGAACGGTCAAGGCGGATTTCCATCCGGTATCTTCATACAGGACACGATTCCATTGCCCCAGATCCTTACGCGCATCATATACTTCACCCGTAAAGATAGCATCGCGCAACAACGGTCCGGTAGCCGTTTTCCAACTCTCGTCGGAAACGACCGTTTCATTAGTACCATCCTCATAATCAATATCCAACTGTAATATCATCTTCGGGACGTCATACCACATGAACCCTTCCACGATACGGTCGCGCTGGTTGTACCAACCGTTTCCCAAGACCATGCCAATGGCGTTGTCTTCCTTTTTCAATAGATTAGTAACATTAAACACATTGTATAACACACGTTGCGTCGATTGGTCGTCATAATAATAGAGGAGGTTCCTTAAGCTTCGTTTGTCATAGTTTGTTACGGCAGGAGCCAGCACTTGGTCGCCTGCTTTCCTGCCATTCATATACAATTCATAGAAACCAAGCCCACACACATAAGCCATCGCCTTTTTTACAGGTTTGCCCATTCTAAATTCCTTGCGGAAGTAAGGAGCGGGGAAAGTCAATGTAGAGTCGGGATACATATCTACCCTATCACCTATCCATTGGGCTTTCCAGTCTGACGGATGTAACAGACCCATCGTCCATTCAGCCTTGTCGCTCCATTCGGAAGCGGAATCTTTTTCATCCCATACCATCACTTTCCAATAGACTTGTTCGGTTGAAGACAGTTCTTTACCTTGGTACCGGATCAGTGATTCCGAAGAAAGCACCTTGCCTGAATCCCAGCAATCCCCTTGGTTTTGATCGACCAAAGACGAATCGCTTGACACAATAATATGATACGCACTCTGCCTCTTTCCTTGTTTTTCCGACAATAGTTGCCATTGAAGCATCGGATGAGCGCTCTCAACACATAACGGATTCTCCATATATTCGCATCGTAAATTCGCAATACGAATGTCCATCGTGCTACATGAAGCCAATACGCATAGCTGTAATACAAAAAAAAGGTTTATAATAGAATAATTCATGATTTATTACTTCTCATTTTTCTCATAACATTTTCTTATTTATGGTCAGTGAACCCTGACTAAAACTACTTTCAAGGTCTGCGGCTTGTTCTCCTGATAGATACGTTCCACCAAATCTTGCTGTTCTTGCTCGCTGTCGGCACGGATTCCTTTGTTCATGTAGCGTAGCCAGTAATCCTTCAACATATTTACAAACGGATTAATCTTACGGTATTTGCGCAATGTATCAACCGCTGCATCGTTGCTAGCCCACAACATTCCTTTATCACGCATCAAATTGTATTCGATCCAATAGTATTCACGAATTTCACGTTCTATGTACCAGCGTTGTTCATTCATGAAACGTATTCTCTGAGCCTGCTCATTTTGAGGCGTATTGTCATAAACAGCCATATTGATGCCACGTTGTAACTCACGAGCATTTAATCGTGCGATGATCTTCCCGTCTATTTTCAACAGCCAGTAACCATCCGACAGCCCATCTACCGTCAGGCCTTCCCAATTCATTTCATCCATAAAAGGGATTATTTTCAAGGCATCAGCCTGTGTCTTTTTTTCACCGTTATAAGGTGAATAGTCTATCGGATAGGGCAATGAATTAGCCAAATAGGTAAAGCGAATACTATCGTCCGTAACAGCAAGATCATTAATCTGACAGTTTTCCGAACGGTTTACCTTGTTGGTCATCGCATCTATACGGATGTCGGCAACGGGTTTGCCGGTCAATCCCTGTGTTTCCAGAAAAAGATAGGCCATCACCATGTGACCATCTGTAGTAGGATGAATCCGGTCAGTGCCACATAAGGTATAAGTAGAATCCTTTTGTTGTTCACGTTGGTTAATCTCAACCATTGGGCGATTGAAATCCACATAGCCCCATCGGTTTGCCTCTGCCTTCTTCTTCAGAAAATCTGAAATATCCTGCATATATTTATTCTTGCCAGAAAAAGGAACCTTATTAAAACGCGTCGTTTCATCGTAAGGGGATCCGCCTATGAGTACGTTACTTACTTCCGAATGCTGCTTGTAAATCTTCTCTATATCTTGATAAGCATTGCAAGCCGTTATCACATTTTTATCGCCGGCCATTTGATTTTCGGGAAGAGTAAAGTCCATATATCCTGTATCATTCATTCCAAAAGTTAATGTCACCACTGTAGGTTTATGTTCAAAAACCTTATTCAAACGTTTTGACATCAAACGCGCGTCATCTCCTCCAATCCCCTCATTAAACATTTCAATGCGCAGGTTGGGGAAACGGGTCATATAATACAACCAGATATAAGAATGGTAATGCCCTCCGCAAGTAATGCTATTTCCAACAAATGCCACCCTATCACCATCCTTAAAAACAGGAATACTTTGGGCTTTTATCCCACTAATCCCCAATAACAGGCAAAAACACACACATATAATTTTTTTCATATTTTCATCTCAATAAGAATTTCACGTTGACCACTACAATGCCATAAGGCGTCTCTATAGAAATATGCGCCCAAGTAACTCTTTCAGGAACTTGCGGGTCTATGAAGAAATGACGGTAGCCGGGATTGTCTTCGTCAGAGCGAATGCTGCCTACGGCCTGATAAAACCAATTGCCGATGCCGTTGTAACAATTATGCACACGGCTACGTTCTCCATTCCAATATTCCCAGGTGGTAGCCGCGCCGTTGTTCAGCATGTGTAAATAGCCCGGATAAGCAGGCTGCTTCAATAAATGATACATAAAGTCAGCTTCCTTATTCCGGATAGCCCAATCTGCAGAATGGGAACACCCATCAGACCAACGCCACTGTGCCCTTTGTATTGTTCTTCCGTATGTTTCTTCAATTGTTCTCTATACTGAAGCATACAGTCTGTCGGGTATAGCCCCCACCAGCATCGGATAAGCCATATCAAGTTGTGAGCCTGTCGCATATTCGTATATAGCATCCAGACAGTTGCTAATGAAACAGTTGTTCATCAAATCTATAGACGCCGTAATCTCATACCCTTCAGACATTTAAGGAATTTGCAACTCGAACCATCCCGCCAATACCTTCCCCATATCAACCAGCCATGTATCATTACCAAGAAGCGTGATAGTTTTGGGAGTTACTATTTCCTGTATTTTATTCGATTCACACATTTGCGGAGATGTTTTGCGGTCATTCACAGTTACCGCTGTCGCTGCCGTCCATTGCAATTTATCCAGTTTCACGACCTTGCCAGGTAACATCCGTTACAAGCAGTAGAAAGGTCGTATCTATCTTATCAGTAGTGAATGATTTTCTCAATAAAGGTGAAGATACATTTCCTCCGGCAAGGCTGATAAACTTTCCTCGCAAAGCGTCATTCTCCAGTACACCGACAGCAAACCGTTGAATGGGACTCCATTCTGAAACATCTCCCTTTTCATTACCCACACGTACACGCCAATAACATAACATACGTGAGCTCAATCCTTTACCTTGATAAGGACTCATGACCGAAGCATTGGAGTTTGTTTTTCCTGAATTCCACAAATCTACTTTCCCTTGATGCAATTGTATGCTGTCCGTAGCCACCTGTATCTCATAAAACTGTTGCTGCATAGGCACATCGCACAACACTTTCCATCTGAAATGCGGCACTGGGTTGTCTATACCTATAGGATTCTTCAAATTCTCACAACGCAAGTCTTCAAGTAAAATGGAAGATGCAGATAAGATATGGACGCCCATCAAGCCAGATAATATAAACAGAATATTTTTTTTCATAACTACAAGTTACTAACAAACAGGTACCCGCAGGATAAAAACGGGTACCTATTCTAATATGTTACCTACTTACCAACCCGAATTCTGTTCCAGCTTGACATCCTTGTTTGTATCAATCACGCTTTGAGGAATGGGCCACAAGTTGAATTTCTTGCTGGCAAGCGACGTACGCGCCACATCCCAGTAAGCATATTTTTTAATGCGGTCTATGGCTATAGTTCCCCCCATACGAAGCAGTGTGTTCCAGCGATGTTCTTCATACACCAGTTCACGGGCACGCTCGTCCAATATCAAGTCTAAGCTTACATCGGAAGCTGTAACCATGTAGCTGCATTGAGCCCTTTCTCTCAGTTTGTTGATATCGGCAGCAGCACCGCTATTGTCTCCCAAACGCCATTTTACTTCCGCGCGCAACAAGATCGTTTCAGCCAGGCGTACCAAGTAATCATCCCTGTAGAGAAAAGAATAGCTGCCATCTAGACCTGCCATGTAGCCGGTATATTTATCCGTGGCAATCTTGCAAGAAATGGGGAACAGATATGTTTCAGCTTGTCTGTCTTTTACACCGTTTTTCACCTTATGTAACACATCCCAAGGAGCAACTTTACCATAGTACTGTCCGTTCTTTTGGTTGCCCACAAAGGTTCTTCTGAACACCACCTCGGAGTTGCGTATGTCATCGCCCCATTTTCCTTCGTAAATGATGTCGCGTGTGTAGTAAGTAGGCATTACGGCTGTAACACCTTCACCGCCTACATCCTCCAAACTACCCATCAGTTCACCTTGAACATCGCGGGCTACCGGACTGTAGTTACAAGAATGAGCCATACGATTGGCGCCATATCCTTGTTGGCAGAGGCCTAAACTCATCTGGGCCACCCAAATGGCTTCCGTGTTGCCGTTTTGATAATCTTGATTGCCTTCTTGGAACAAGTCCCAGAACACATTACCCTCAATATGCACGCCGGCAGATTCATACGTATGTTCGGGCGTTTTCTCCTGCATGCTTGTGGCGTAATAATAAACAGGGCTCTCATGTTGGCGGGTGCCGAAACGATTCATCATCAAGTTATAAATGCCACCGTCTATTACTGCGTCGGCATATTCCTTGGCCTTGCTAAAAGAGGCTGTTCCGTCTAGTCCTTCTTCTTGCAACGCCACACCCTTGTCTATATAAAGCTGACACAAGTAATGCTGAACAACGCCTTTTACTAAACGGCCGGCATCGACATGGGTTTGCGGAAGAGCCAAGGCATAGTTTTCCATGTCGTCTATGGCAAGCTGATATGTTTCCACACGACTACTGCGCCGGAAGTCGTAACGCGGCGCTGTAATGCGCTCCGTCACCAAAGGAACACCGCCATACAACTCGCCTAAGTTCATATAAGCATAGGCTCTAAAGAAATGGGCTTCTGCCAACGTTTGAGCTTTGTCGTCTTCGGAACCCCACGTCACTTCCTCGGCGGCAGATATGGCCAGATTGGCTTGGGAAACCAAATTGTAAAAGTTATTGTACACTTGTTTGTAGATGTCGAAGTCTGCCGCCAGCTTACTATAATCATTCATGTTCTGTGCGTCACGACCGTTGGGCACATCAAACATATCCGTACCGTTACTTCCCATATAAAAATGTCTCGGAGAGAATTGCATAGGAGCAGAAGTACAGAAAATATCACGTACTTTCTCATAGCAAGAGGTAACCACTTGCCTCACTTGATTGGAACTCTTGAAAACATTTTCTACCGCATAGGAAGATTCCGGATTTTCCTGCAAGAAAGCGTCATCGTTACAACCGCTTGCCATGATAACAGACAAAGCGATCAATCCAATATTGATTTTATTTTTAAGAATATTCATGATTCGTCAAAGTATTAAGTTTAGAAACTGATATTTGCACCCAAAGAGAGGTTTGTAGAGATAGGATACGTAGCAGACAAAATGGTGTTGCCCAACTCCGGATCTCCATTCTCCCAACCCGTAATCGTGAACAAATTCTTGCCGGTAAAAAATACCCTCAGATTATTGATGCCTAAATTCTTTATTTTAGCAGAATTGAAGGTATAAGACAACGTGATGTTCTGTAAGCGTACAAACGTACGGTTTTGCAGACCCTTGAAGCGTCCGTCTCCCCCAAAGTTTGCCGCAGGGTATTTGTTGCTCGGACGATCTTCTGTCCAATAAGGTATATACATATTGTTGGAGTAAGCGCCACCACCACCACCGCCAGCAAGAAAAGCCGGCGTGTTTTCACTTACATAATATTCATTTCCTCCGAACGTACCAGTCAACATAAAATACAGTTCCAAATTCTTCCATGAAAGAGTATTCGACAAACTCATCCTGAAACGGGGATCCGACGTACCCAATATGGTACGATCTTCCACACCGATTGTTCCATTACCATCCATATCAACATACTTCGGATTACCTGGAATGGCGCCGTTAGCCTGTATGTATTCCGCATCATCCTTCTGTACAATACCGGCAACCTTGTAACTGTAGATGGAATAGATAGAGTGGCCGATGAACAAGTTGTTGCCCAAATCATCATCTTCCTTGTCGTCGCCATCTAAATCCTCACCATACAAATGAACCAGTTTGTTGCGGTTCAGCCAGAAAATAAGATTGGTATCCCATCTCCAGTCCCTGTTCTCAATGTTCACAGAGTGAATATTGAATTCTACACCACGATTGGCCACTTCACCCATTGTAGACATCATGGCTTCAAAACCGGTCATGGAAGGAATCGTACGGTTAAATATCTGGTCGGTAGTTTTTGACCAATAAACGTCCATGTCGACAAACAGGTGATTGTCCAACCAAGTCGATTCAAAGCCAAAGTTCCATGAATCGGTTGTTTCCCACCCGAGGCTACTATTCCCTAATGAACTCTGTCTGATGCCAAACGAAGGAACGGTAGAATTTCCAAACGGGTAAGCAATACCACCACCCGGACCAATAACCGCTCCAGAGAGCGTGCCGTAAGGACTGATACCTTGATTACCGTTTCTACCCCAAGATAATTTCAATTTCAAGTCGTTCAAAAACTTAACATCTTTCATAAAGTCTTCACGAATGATACGATAAGCGCCGCCAAAGGCGAAGAAGTTACCCCATTTGTTATCTTCGCCAAATACAGAGGCACCATCCCTGCGATACGAAGCCGTTAAATAATATCTGTCATCGTAAGAGTAAGAAGCACGGGCGAAATAGCCGGCATTCCGGCGGCAGGTAATACCTGTGTTCGTTTTCTGCGTAGTGGCATACTGCAATCCGTCATAACCTAAATTTGTATTACCATTGGCTACATAATCACGCCCTTCCATCTTGTCCCACTTGTCGAGCTTGCTGTCACGAGTGGCAACAGCCGTCAAATCGATGGAATGATTGTCAACTGTGTTTTTGTAGTTCAATATATTATCCACTACCCAGCTATTTGTCTTAGTGTTCTGGTAATAACCGTTTGTTGAACCCAACATGGAATAAACCGTTTCGTCAGAATAACGCGAATCGTCGTCATAATCACCTAATGGTGCATAATAACCCTCATGATAGAACTCCGCCCCATCATCCACATTCATGTAAGCCGAATAGTTGACGCGGTAACTCAACCCTTTCACCCAAGGAAGTTTTACAACTGCGTGCGCATTGATGCGGAAATTACGTCTGATATCCAAATTGTCATACGTGCCGGATTGGTCTTTCCACAACGGGTTCTCAAATGTATTAGAACCCAAGGGGTATCTCTCCAACAAATCAGTGCCTTTTCTATACATCACATCGTACGGACCAAGAAGAACCGCTCTGCTGTACTCAGTACCCACGCCTGAGTAATCGGAATGAGTATAAGAAGCGTCCACGCCTATTTTCAACCAGTCTGTAATATCCGTACTGATCTTTGCCATCATGGTGATGCGCGAGAAATCATCGCCGATCATGATACCTTTGTTATCCGTATAAGAAGTCGACAGATAATAATTCATCTTCTCTCCTGCACCCGACACAGACACCTGATAGTCTTGCAACCAGCCCTTACGGGAAATTTCGTCCAACCAGTTCGTTTCATTTCCGGCTTCATAGTTTGCCCTTTGCTGTGCGCTCAATGATTCTACAGTAGTACCGTTCTTATCGCGAAGCATCTGCAAGTAGCTTTCTCCATCCATGAATTCCGGTTGGCGATGCCAGGATTGCATCGTACCTGTCACATTCAAGCTAATTACCGGTTTGCCGGACTTACCGCGTTTGGTTGTAATGGCAATCACACCATTAGCCGATCGTGAACCATACGCCGCCGCTGAAGTGGCGTCTTTCAACACGTCAATTGTTGCTATATCGTTCGGACTGATTTCATTCAGGTTACCTAAGAAAATCACACCATCCACAATCAGCAGCGGGTCATTATTACCTGAAATTGAGTTTTGTCCGCGTAGCAACATGGAAGGTTGCCCACCGGCCGTATTAGTAACGCCGATATCTAATCCGCCGACAGACCCTTTCAATGTCTCCAAAGCATTCGTGTTGGATATCAGCGCCACAGGCGAATTCTCCAGTTTCATAGACGATACGGAGCCCGTAAAGTCCTTACGCATCGTCGTTCCATAACCAATAACAACCACCTCATCAAGCAATTGTGTGTCTTCTTTCAAAGAAATGACAAGTGTGCTTCCCGCAATCGCTTTCAATTGTTGCGTCTGATAGCCAATGTAAGATACTTCCAATATCGTGCCTGAAGCCACATCCAAAGAAAAATTACCATCTATGTCAGTTATAGTACCTGTGGTGGTGCCTTTCAGCACAATGGAGGCACCGATAACCGGATCACCATTCCCATCAATGACACGCCCGGTGATCTTTTCTTTATTTCCGGCCGGAAGAACTGATGCCGTTTTTTTAAGAATGATCTTTCTACCCGATATTTCGTAACCAATATCTTTTTGTCCTTGCAAAATCTGTTGCACGGCTTCATCCACAGTGGAGTCTTTCAATGATAAAGAAATGTGCTTCGATGTATCCATATCTACCGATGAAAACACAAATGAATATCCCGACATTTTTTTTAGTTGTTCTATCGCTTCCTTTACCGTTATATCATTATTATTCAATGATATGGATTGAGAAAAAGCTGATAGATTAATGCAAAGTATTGCTGAGGCTATAAATATAACCCTTTTTATATATCCCATAAATTTCTTGATTTCTTGATTTCTTGATTAAATAACTAATTGATTCTAAAGAATCGCTATCTTTGCCTAATATAAGTATTAAGATAGGCTGCTTGCAGGCTGCACTTAACTTTCAAAATCCGGGGGATGCGGTCACATCCTCCGATTTCTTTATTATCAAAGCGCCTTTTCTCGGTTAACCGGAAAGTCTCTGTTTCATGCAATTACTCTTTAAGGTTTAACAACAAAAAATTAATCATTCTTATTAATACAATATATATATATCATTTTTATATGTGTATTTCATCTGATTGGTAGATGCCATTGCTTTAAGCACATCATCCACATTGTTCCCTGTAATTTTAAAATATCCATAGAAACGTTTATTGCGCAGACTATCGGCCACTTCTATCTTCACATCGTAACTGCGCATCAATTTCTTAGCTATAACCTCCAGCAGTTCCTCATCAAAGTACAATTCATTTCTGGCCCATGCGTTAGTGTTCGTTACATCGGTCTTTGATTTCTTCATTATTCCTGTCCGCTTGTTGAGCACGATTCTTTCTTCCGGTTCCAAATAGAGTTCCGGCATCGCTCTCAGGATATTTGTCAAGGCAACCTTACCTTCCAGCAAATTTACAGTCACCTCTTCATCATCCGGATAGTTTTTTAAATTAAATTTAGTCCCTACCACCCGTAAGTTCAGTTCCTGTGTTTTTATTTCAAAAGGTTTATTATCATCCTTTACTACTTCAAAATATCCTTCCCCCTCTAACCGTAATTTCCTGTCATCTACGCCAAAACCTTGTGAATAAACAATTCGACTACCGGCATTCAACCACACAGCCGTTCCGTCAGGCAAAGAAAGTTTAGTCCGAGCTCCCATGGGAACCTCTACCACAACATCTGCAAAAGTTTGCTTCACTGTTTCTTTACCTCCCCAATAACCCACCAAAGGCAATAGTAAAATCAATATCACAGCCACGGCCCGGTATAGCATTTTCCAAGGAAATGCGCGTGCTGTTTTCTCCGGTTTTCCCGCCTTAGATATCCGTTGTTTATAACGCATGTACGCTTTGTACGCATCAAAAGACAATTCATTGCCGGCTACTCCTGAAGAAAACCATATTTCTAATTGGGTACGTACATAATCAGAAGTTTCTTCCGATTCTTCCATCCGTCGCTCCAATTGTGTCAATAACTCCCCATTCGTGTTGCCGGAAAAATATTCCACCAACAAATCATCAATATCTTTATTTTTTTCTTCTGTGTACATACGTTTATAATAAGCCTTATTATATAAGACAAAAAAAGGAAGAAAGCGGGTAGTCTAAAAAATATCTTTTTTATTTAAAGTACTCCCCCATAGTTGTATGAAGGGAATATAAGGCATTCTTTATATGGTATTTAACCGTGTTCAAGGAAATTTTCAGTTCGGATGCTATTTCTTCATACGTTTTTTGCTCAAAGCGACTTTTCTTAAAAACGGCCCGGCACTCCTTAGGCAATTTCTCTATGCTATCTAACAATTTTTTTTCTAACTCCTGTTCTAATAAATTACCCAACGGGTGTCTGTCGTCCATTAGCATTTTTTCCAAAACACCTTCAGGAAACGATAACGAAGAGAAATTAATTTCATCCGCGCTTGCTTGGGTGTTCAATTTATTCAAGCAACGATTACGTACCGCACGTAACAAATAAGCACGAATGGAAACAGTAATCTCAATTTCAGCGCGATACTCCCATAAGTGGAAAATAACATCGTCCACTATTTCTTCAACTAAAGAGGAATCGCCCAGTAATTGGTATGCAAAACGACACAACAATCCGTAATACTGATTGTATATGTATTCAAATGCCCTTTCATCTCCAGATTTCAACTTATCAATCATAAGATTATCCATAGCAGTGGTAAAGTTAGTATTTTCGCAATAATATATAAGAGTCTGTATAAATTTTATTCATTACCGGCAGTAGCATCCTGCTCTTCCCTGGCGAATGGCATAAGTATGAACCTGGCGTTTCCGTAGGATGGAATAAATATTGGATCGGTTTTCAAGGTGACTGTATGGAAACTCTCGTTAAAAACAGGTTTTTTTATCTACGATGTAGTATGTAGAGGTTCATCCCCTTCCTTTCGCATCTGCATGTTTCCGTTCTCATCCATCGATGAGGTTCGCCCATTACAACACTTCATTGTCGCGGACTAAGAAAAGAGATTTGTACGCTTTATGAGCCAAAGGGACAGGGGGTAATACGTTTCCTTCCAAGTCGTACGCCAAGAGGGATTCCGTGTTAAACGTCCGTCAGGTAAATGCGTCCGTCAGGCTCGTCTATCTGCCCCGCGTAAAGGAAACGGTATTCTCCGGGGCCTTGTCCGAAGGAGCCAATGTATGTGAGGTACCTGCCTTGTTTGTCGAATAGCCGGCAGGGCATAGTTGCCGGTGCCTGCGTTAGAAAATAATTCTCAGACACATATACCACTTCAATGAACTCTTCCCCATCCAGTATCGTGCGGGTGGCAACTACGGGAGCATCCTCCAGGTAATTCGCCTGCGGAGCTTCATTACAAGCAAACAGAACAGCTATGGCTGCCGGTAACAGAAAAGATTTTAAATGAGTCGTCATAATAAGATGGTTTAAACCAATCACGACACATTCGTAACTATTTTTAATCGTTATGGAATCGCCGGCAGATTAGTATCTTCTTATTATTTCACCGGATGGGAGCGTAAAAGGCATCTTCAAAATGTTCTATTTCATATCCGGCGTCGTTTTTTATCAATGTAATGATATCAAACCGTACAGGCAGGTTCTGCCTGAAATAACGGGCATACACATCCGCTGCCGATACGATTCGTTTTATCTTGCCTCTGTCTACTGCTTCTTCGGGAGCAATCAGGTAGCCTCCCGAACGGGTTTTTACCTCGATGATAACTAACTCATCCTCGTTCGTGGCTACGATATCGAGTTCATAATGGTGGAAACGCCAATTGGTATGGAGAATTATGTAACCTTTTTGGATAAGGTAATCACGGGCTTCTTCCTCGCCTTCTTTTCCGATAAGATTCCGGCCTGTCATTTGTTTATAATTTGCACAAATATAAGGTTTTTCTTTTTTATCTAAGGTTTCACATTTATATTTGCAGCATGAGAAAAAAGAAGAAACGAAAAAAGACAGACCAGCCTAAATCACCCCGTGTACACCGGATATCGTTTATGCTCAATAACGACGAACATAAAGCGCTCTTAAGCCACTTTTCCAAATACAAAATTGAAAACAAATCAGGCTGGTACCGCGAAATTATCTTCACCCATGTACTTCGCACCCTGGAAGAAGACTATCCTACCTTGTTTGACGAAAGTGAAATGCGCGGATGAATCCCTTGAGTGACAATTATTTTATGAAGCAAGCCCTGGCCGAAGCAAAGCAGGCAGCGATCGAAGGGGAAGTGCCGGTGGGCGCCGTAATTGTTTGCGACGGACGTATTATCGCCCGCGCCCATAACCAAACCGAATGCCTGAACGACCCGACAGCCCATGCCGAAATGATTGCCATCACTGCCGCCGCAAACGTATTAGGCGCTAAATACCTTACGGGTTGTACGTTGTATGTAACGGTAGAACCTTGTGTAATGTGCGCCGGCGCTATCGGTTGGTCGCAGATAAGTACAGTAGTATACGGCGCCTCGGATGATAAAAAAGGCTTTCAGCAATTTGCCCCTTACGCATTGCATCCCAAAGCAATTATAAAAAAAGGGATATTAGCAGACGAATGCGCGAATGAAATGGTTACATTTTTCCGTAACCGCAGATGATTACTCTTTTATTTCCTCATAATCCACATATTCACCCTCGTCTTTGTTAAACACTTTCTTTTTAGACGATGCATCCTCTTGCCGGTTAGCGTTTTTCTGTTTAGACGCATGCTGGGCTGTCCGGCGCTGGCGGGCCTTCTTTTCGCTTTCACTCTCGCCAAACAAGACACGTTTAAGCGTACGAAGAAAAGACAAGCCCAACATTAAAGTCATCAGGATAATGAAGAAAAATATGACGAACAAGAATTTAAACATAATGTAACGTGTGTTCTATTATAATGTAACCCCGTACAAAGATACGATTTTCCATTAAAAAAGAAAATGAATCCGGTCAAAGATACGATGAATCGTAAAGCGTAAGAAATAGCATGCGATAACTGTGTTCGGCGGCGTTGCCTCTGCGTTGTTTTTTTGTTTACTTTGCATTCAAAAATATTCGTATGTTTCATTTAAAAATATCAGAAGGAATAAAAGATGGAGGGATACAATAAAGAATGATGGACATCAACTGGAAAAAGAACACCGCATTATTTTTAACCGGACAGGCATTGTCATTCTTCGGCACCATGACGGTGCAGTACGCCATCCTGTGGCACATCACCCTCGACACGCAGTCGGGAGCGATGATGACCGTCTTTACCATTGCCGCATTCCTGCCCACGTTTGTCATTTCGCCTTTCGCCGGCGTATGGGCGGACAGGTTTAACCGGAAATACATCATCAATATCGCCGACGGCGCCATCGCCCTGGTCAGTCTTCTTGCGGCGGTGTTCATCAGGACGGGCGTCGACAACATTGTCGGCATCCTGTTTGTCTGCACCATCATACGTTCTTTCGGGCAGGGCGTACAGACGCCGGCGGTTGGCGCTTTTATTCCCGACATCGTCCCGCAGGAACAGTTGATGAGAATCAACGGCCTGCAAAGCAGCATATTCTCATTTATCAACCTGACGGCGCCTGCGGCGAGCGGCGCGCTGATGACATTCGCTCCGCTGGAAACACTGTTTTTCCTCGACGTCGTTACCGCCGCTATCGGTATCGGCGTCGTTTTATTTCTCGTCAAAATGCCGGAAAAGGAAAAAACGTTTGCAACGGATGCGACGGAACAAAACAGCGTAGCGTATTTTCGCGATTTAAAAGCCGGAATGAGTTATATAAGGCAACACGGCTATATCTTACGGATTATCATTCTGTCGGCCATCTTTCTCTTTTTCTTTGCTCCCGCCTCGTTTTTGACGCCCCTGCAGGTAACGCGCACTTTCGGCCATGAGGTGTGGCGGCTTTCGGCGATAGAGATTGTTTTTTCCGTCGGCATGATGGCAGGCGGCCTGCTAATCGGCGTATGGGGAGGCTTCAAAAACCGCATCCACACCATGACGCTGTCATGTGCGCTGGCCGGTCTGTTGACCGTCGGACTGGGACTTGCGCCCGCCTTTTCACTCTACCTCGCTGTCATGGGAATCCTGGGCGTCTCGTTTCCGCTTTGGAACGCGCCCTTCATGACGATGCTGCAGACCACCGTGGATGCGGCGTTCATGGGCAGGGTCATGTCGGTTTTCATGATGGTATCCAGTACGATGATGCCGCTGGGCATGCTTGTCTTCGGGCCTGTTGCCGATACCGTTTCGATAGAGACGTTGCTTATCGGGACGGGCGTCGTGGTGGCGCTGCTGTGTATCCCGATGGCAGGGAGCCGGACGCTCCGCGAAGCAGGAAGAAACTTTTCCGGCAATTGACTTATCCTTGCCTGTTTTCTTTAGTAAGGACAGAGAGGAGGACATACAGGAATATAGCGCCGGCTATTCCCAGGAAGCCAAACAGGAGAACAAACGCTACCGTACAGCCGGCTAATATGTATTGTCTTTCATTGCCTTTCCATGCCGGCGACTTGACTTTCAGGGAAAACATCGGGATTTCCGACACCAGCAACAAAGAAGTAAACGTGGCCGACAGGATAACGGCTACAACAAGCAAGGCTTCGTTCCAATGGATAACCGGCTGTAACGAACAGGCCAAAGACGACCAGAACAACGCATGCGCCGGAACCGGAAGGCCGATAAACGAGGTGGTCTGCCGTTCGTCAATATTAAATTTGGCCAAACGTAATCCGGAGAAAACAGGTATCACAAAGGCAAGATAAGGAATATAAACATCCATGCTCCCTAAAGGCAAAAAGGAACAGGCTTCCCGCAGTAAATGAAAAACAATCAGCCCCGGCGCCACGCCAAAACTAACCATATCGGCCAATGAGTCCAACTCCTTGCCCATAGGGGACCAGGCTTTCAGCAGGCGGGCGGCAAAACCGTCGGAGAAATCAAAAACGGCGGCAATTATAATCCAGACGGCAGCCCATACTAATTGGCCATCCAACGCCGTCACGCCGGCAATACATCCCGATGCCAGACTCAGGCAGGTGATTGTATTAGGTATATGTTTACGGATATTCATTATTCGACGGCCCAATTTATGAATCAGTTCTGCGCAAGCGTGCCACAGGCGTTTGATTCCCTGTTACCTTCTGATCCATTTCCACCAGTACTTCGCTATCCAGCGGAATATATACATCCACACGCGAACCGAACTTAATAAAACCCATCTGGTCGTCTACATGGCAGGGTTCGCCCGGTTTGGCGTAGGTTACGATCCGGCGGGCCACAGCTCCCGCTATCTGCCGGGCCAGAATATCCCTTCCACACCGGGTTGTTATCACCACGGCGGAGCGTTCGTTTTCCGTACTGCTTTTGGGCAGGTAAGCGGCCATAAAACGTCCCTTGTTGTGCGATACATGCTTTACCACGCCATTTACCGGGAACCAGTTGGCATGCACATTAAATACGGACATAAAAACGGAGATCAAAAGACATTTATCATGGAGCACTTCATTTTCCGTTACTTCTTCTATCGCCACAATCGTGCCATCGGCCGGCGCTATTACCAATCCTTGCGAATCGTATGGAAAGCGGCGGAAAGGACTACGGAAAAAATTAAGTACCAAAAGGAACAGCACAGCCGACAGGGTAAACACCGTATAGAATATCGCCCCCTTTCCTATCGTATGATATAAAGCAAGATTGATAAGAAATAATACTGTAAACAGGGTCAGCAGTAAACCCGTCCCTTCCTTGTGCACTTTGTGAACTTTTATCCTTCGTAGTTTTCTTTTATCCATTCTGCTGCAAAAATATCTATTTTTGGCGAATATCAGCCATTCACCGCCTCTATTTTATCTAATTCTACATACCAAAGGAAACCTTCTACGTTTTCATAACCCATCCGGCGGACTAAATTCATATAGTTTTTCACCTGGTAATGGTGGCGTTTATCCTGTTTTTCGCCAAATTTATAATCTACTATTACTGCGTGGTTGCCCGTCAGCATCACTCTGTCGGGGCGTTTGTTTTTTCCTTCTCTGGAGAGTATTTCCACTTCGTTCAATACACGGCTGGAGCCATCATACCAGGATGATACGCCGGGCAACGCCAGTAAATCACTCAAACGCCCGGACAGGGCCGAGGCTTCTTCCCGGTTTATAACGCCTTCCTGCAGGTAACGGTCTACTGCCGGAGCAACGTCTTCCCTTGTATGGACAGAACTCAACACTTCGTGCATCAGGGTGCCATACCTGCGTTGTGGATTATCAAAAAAGAAGTTTTTGCCATGCAGGCGCAGTTGTAGCCGTTCGTCGGGAGAGACCGAGAAAAGGGTTCCCATACTTATTTCTTCCGTCTGTTTCTTTTTTTCGCTTCCAGAAGACAGGCAGGGGCTCCCCAACTCAAACAGGCCTGCTTCCGTATCAAAGGAAAAATATTCGCTTTCATACAGCCCTTCCCAAAGCAGGCTTGCCACCGAACCGGCCTTCTCTGTTTTCCCTGTCTGCGCATGGATTTTCTGAGGGCGGGGGGCAAACACGATCAATTCTTCTTTGGCGCGGGTAAAAGCCACATACAACGTATTCAGGTTATCGATACAGGCATGTAGCCGTTCTTCAAAATAATCGCCGGCAAAGATTGTTTTAGCAAGCTTTTGCCCGTAACGCACCGGCGTTAAGTGTAATTTATTGAAGGGCGCTTCGCGGGGCTTGCACCACAGAACGACCTGCCTGGTTGGTTTATGATCGATTTCCCAATCGCTAAACGGTATGATAACGGCCCTGAACCCTAACCCCTTCGACTTATGAACGGTAAGGATACGCACCGCATTCTGCCCGTCGGGAGTAGCAATCGCCCGGCGACAACCCGTTTCGTCCCACCAGGCAAGGAAACGGTTCAAACCGGCGCTCTCTTTATGCGCATACTCCAGCGCCATATCAAAGAACGCCTGGATAAACGCCTGCTCATTAGCCGGGAAGTAAGCGGCAAACAACCGGAACAGGCCTTCCGTCTGCTCATACAACGACCGGTGCGAAAGCGCATGCAACTCTTTTTGGATAAAAGGCGGAAACTCCGTAGCAAAGGCCGTTTCATGTATCCTGCCGGCCAGCATCAGCCAGGAGAAAATAGCGAGCCGCTTGACAGCCGGCTCACCGGGATTTTTCAAATGCCGCAAAAGCGCCACCATGAAACGGACGGCCTGCGAGCTGTTCACAAACAGCGCCTCGTCCGAGATAACGTCATACCTGTAGCGCCCGGAGGGATGTTCGTCCTTATACGTAAGCAACGTATCCGCCACCAGCGCCGCCTCCAGGTTTGTCCGCGTCAGTATGGCTATATCTTTCAGTGCATATCCGTTGTCCTGCAATTGCTCCAGCGTTCCGGGCAAACGCAGCAGGGCTTCCTCTTTCCAGCCGGCGTCTTCGCCGTCCGGCAGGAATTCTATTCTTACATGGCCGTCTTTATCCTGAAATGCGGGGGGGATCAACTGCCGGCTGCCGGCATACGCCGACATGATTTTCTGCCGCAATACGCCTTGCGCTTCTTCCGGGAGGGAAGAGGCTGCCAGTGTTTCATTATAAATCAGCTGCAAAATACCGGGCAGCGTATCAAACAGCGCATTGTTAAACTCCACGATATGCCGGAAGCTACGCCAGTTATCCGCTAACGTTTCTTCCCTTACCTGTTCGCGGGGAAAGTCTTTTGCCACCTGTTCATCCAGCAATTTCCAGTCGGAGTTGCGGAAGCGGTAGATGCTTTGCTTCACGTCTCCCACAAGCAGGTTCGCGTTATTATGGGCAAGGCTTTCCTGTATAAGCGGGCGGAAATTGTTCCACTGCATCCGGCTCGTGTCTTGAAACTCATCTATCATGTAATGGTCTATATGCGTACCTGTTTTCTCATATACAAAAGGGGTGTCGCTGCCGTCAATTACCCTGTTGAGCAATTCGGTGGTATCGGCAATGAGCAGGATGTTTTTTTCTTCCCGGTAGGCCGCTATCTGGGCCGAGACGTCATTGAGGATACCCAGCGCATAATAAAAGCGTACGATTTCTTTCGCCGTATGATAGGCCGTAAGCCCGTTAAAGAAGGAAACGGCTTCCTTGATACATTGGTTCAGCCCGTCTTCAAAGGCGCAGGCAATGATCTGTACTTTGCCGCCCGGCGTTGTCTTCGTATAACAGGCTTCCACCCGGTCGGCCAGGTTTATAAAGGTGGCGGTAGGTTCTTTCATCCCGCCTGCCGCATACTTTTCAAAATGTTTTAAGGGCGAATTGTTTCCTCCCCTAAAGTCGGCAGGCTGCAGGGCGTATTTCCTCAGTACCGCCATTCCTTTCTCCCCGATCCGTTTGATTTCGTTTTCTGCGGAACGGATAATGGCGTACAACTCATTTTTATAATCTTCAAGCGCCTGTTTGTCTGCAATATCTTTGTTTACCTCATCGCCACAGGCTTTATAACTTTCTTTAAATACCTCGCGGCCAAGCCCCATTATATCGCGATGCAGGCTCCATTCGCCGCCCGACTCTATTTTATCTCCGGCAAAGCGGAGCAGCCAGCCCAGCAACTCCCTGCTTTCCGGTTTGTCCAAACCGGAGAGCAGGTTATCAACGGCTTCGGTCAATACCAACTCCTGATCCATTTCAATGCCATAGCCGCCCTGCAAGCCGATTTCGCGGGTAAAGGCACGCATGGTCTGCTGAAAAAAGCGGTCGATCGTACTTACATTGAACGAAGCGTAATCGTGCAGAACCGTTATCAGTATCTTCTTTGCCTTTTCACGTATGAGCGCTTCATCCCATCCATACGCATCCTGCAAGAGTTGCACGTAACCGGATTTTTTCCCCGACGACAAATGATAAAGTTCTTCTATGATACGCCCCTTCATCTCGTCGGTAGCCTTATTGGTAAAGGTAACGGCCAGAATCCGGCGGTAAGCCGTTTCTTTGGAAAACAGCAATTTCAGGTATTCGCCCGTCAGCTTATAGGTTTTCCCCGCCCCGGCGGAAGCTCTGTATACGGTCAGCATAGGTCAGACGATACGGCTTTTCGTATATCCTTCTTTCTGTAATATTTCCAGCACTTTCGTGCGCAGGTCTCCCTGTACAATGATTTCGCCTTCCTTGGCCGACCCTCCTACGCCGCACTTTACTTTCAGGTATTTTCCCAAAGCCGCCAGATCGCCGGCCGTACCGCAAAAACCGGTGACAAGGGTAACGGCTTTCCCCCCGCGGTTACGCTTATCCAGGGAAATACGCAGGAGTTGCTTCTCTTTCGGGAGGGTATCTTCCGCCGCTTCACCCTCCCCCGTATTGTATTGAAATGCGGGATTGGTAGAATACATAACTCCCAGCCTGTCTTTCCAGTCATTCTTTTTCATACGATTAAAAATTATAATTGGAATAAACAACGGGAATATCATTATTCTCTTCATGAAAACGCAACGTTGATACGTAGGAGAACAATTCCTCTTCATCTTCAAAAAAAACATAACCGCCCCCGGCATATTCGGCAACGAGGTCTGAGCCTTCTCCACCCTTCAGGATGAAATGGTTTCCCGAACAGTCAAAAGCCCAGTACAAAACGCCGCCGCTTCCCAGCATCATGTTGGTGACGAATAGATTCTTCTCTTTGTATTTGACGAGCCAGATGACGCCAAAATAATTCCCCGTCCGGTCTGTTTCGGCCTTTTCTATCAATGCCTTGAGCCACGGAAGATTCTCCTGAGGCTGGCGAACGCCGCACGCAACGCAATCGTCATCGACATCAACACCCTCTTTTGGAGCGCACGCGGCCATGCAAAGGAGTAATACGAAAATATACAAGTGTTTCATCGCTATTATTATTTAATGAGTTGATAAGATAAATCGCCTATGGTCTTTACAGATGGCCCACCGGCCATGCCCGAACGAAGGATTGCATTTTCCTTCATAGCCGGAAACGGGGTTTTGCAATATTTCCCCGTGAACTTCTTTTCCCCTTGCAAATGCGGGAGCCATCGCAATATGCCGCCTCGCGTGGCCAGTTGCGGAAAGGATTTCCCTAAAGAGATATGCGGTTTGTCTTTTTCCATGACCGTTATGGCATTTGCTTCAAATATAGGGATTTTTTTTAAATTCCCCCATTTATTTTCCCGGCTTTGTTCATTAGGTCGGGAGTTCAGAAGACCTTTCAGCCGGGGAGAGAGGGATTTATCCCATAAAAAAACATGCTATAGCGTAATGGCTTAAAACTGTTGTGCGCCCGTACATATTTAATTGTGATATTTTTCTGCGAACGAAATAATATTATTTTTTTCGAACCAATGTTCCTTGGTTAACTTTATGTTTTTGTAATACTCCACAACGGGCGGATACCGGTCTTCATACATAATCCATGCCATCGCAACCAGCGTAGCCTGGCTATACGACTGCTTTTTTTTATGTTTCTGCAGCAGCAGGGTCACCGTGTGCCTTTTTTGTATACTATCCATCGAATGAAGTATCGCATCGCGGATAAACCAGACTTCGAGCACTTTCAACTGAGTATCGAAATCCGTCTGCCCATAACAGTTAAGACTGACGACGGCATAATACGAGATGAGCGCTTGTACACGATC
>JAISXD010000026.1 GCA_031270665.1 Tannerellaceae bacterium
GCCTGGCTGATTAATGCAGTGGGCGACTCCAGGATCAGTTCGAGCATGCTTGCCGTGCAGACTTCCGATTTCCTCTGTTGCCGGCAAACAGCTATAACATCGGCCAGCAGGGAGGGGATATCGCCTTCGGCACTTTGCCGTTCGGTTCGGAGCAGTTCCCGAAGCCTGTCTCCGTCGCACCCTGGGCGAACGCTATATTTAGCGAGGATTTTCTTTACCGCCCGTACCTCGTCTTCCGGTAATCCCTGCCGTTGCGGCTTATCTAACTCCAGAAGCCCCAAAAACAAATGCTCTGTCTTGACTTCGTTTCCTGCGGCCTCTTGCTGTGCCTGGCTTATGCAGAAACGCATTGCTTTACTTAAATTCATGATTCATATATTTAGGGTTTGTTTATTTTTGTTCCGGGAAACCGTTTTTCATAGTGATGACTAAATCTTTCATTATTATTTCTTCTATTTTAGCTTTTATTCTTTTCGATGCCTGGGCGTCTTCGTCCCGGTGTTCCTGGCCGGGGAAATGCAGTTCGTATTCAAGCTCGTAGAGATAAAGGTTGTCTCCTGATGTAAAAACAAGCGTTTTACCGTCGGGGCTAAGTCCACAATCTTTCGTCACATTCTCCCTGGTAAGCAAACACTCTCCCGTGCGTATATCCCACAGCGACAATTGGTAACCCTCATACAGAGACTTATGTTTCGTTAAAAGTACTTTGCTATTATCCAGTGTCAGACTAAATGAATTGATATAGTAATCTTTTGTAGATTTGTTATGGGACTCTGTTTGATGATCGATACTACACAGACATTCTCCGGTATGCGTATCCCACAACCACAGCTTTTGATCGGTAACGCCAAGAATCTTGCTTCCGTCCGGGCTGAAATGGGACGTGTAAAAGTTATTATAAGGCACATGAAACGTTTGGACATACTTCATGGCTTTAATGTCCCATAGTTTCATCTCCAGTTCACTTCTGATGCAATATTCTATAAGTATGCGATTGCCATCGGGACTGAAACGATGCCTACCGACAAAAGAAGCATTAAATTCCGTATCGGGGATATTCTTCAATTCTTCAGGGTCTGAAATCATTTTGAGTTTCTTATCGGGACAAAGCACCAGCTTTCCGATGCATTTCCCGGTTGAAACATCTATCAATTTACTACCTTTTATAATCGCTTTTGTTCCGCAGGGACTTAGCTGTACGATTGATCCATGTAGCGCGTTAGACCTGAAAGTGTACAGGCGCTTTTTGTCGGCAACATCCCAAACATCGACCGAGTAGTGGCGATAACTACCGCTTTCTGAAACTATTTTATGTCCGTCGGGACTGAAAGTCGTACGTATATGATTATTGTTATGGGGGAATGTACGAATATATTCTCCGGTAACCGTATCCCACAAATGTATTGAACTTACCAAATAAGGTCCTCTGCTACAAATAAGAACCTTGCTTCCATCCGGGCTGAAACAGAAGTGGATGACATGACCCTTTACGTCGAAGGTTCGTACGCATTGTCCTGTGTTTGCATCCAAAAATATTGATCTGCTGACGTCTCCCGTATATTGATTTATTATCAACTGATTGCCTGCAGGATTAAAACAGAGGTAACTGACTGTTTTAACGCAGGCCTTTAAATATTGTTCCCTTATTTTACCTGAAACGCAATAGGGGAATAATTTTCTTGTTGCCGCCAGATAAGCTTCATTACTGCCGAAAGTCCGGATATTCCTTAATTCCTCGAGTTTAATCAAGGCTGTTGCGATGTCTTTGTTTGATACCAGCCGGTCGATTTCGCCTGCCAGCAAATCAAACAATGTCGCTTGTTCCGTTACTTCGAGCGTTGAATGGATCTGACTAATTATCATTCCGTTATCTTCAGTAATCCGGGGTATCCTGCAAATCTTAATACCATCCATGTCGTGAAAAATTAGTTTTGTTCCGCCGGGAATAAAATAGAAAGGCGTTTTTGCCCTTTCGTACGTACGGATACATCTGCCGGTAATCGTATCCCAAAGTTTACCCTCGTAAATGGCCCTGTCGTTTTCCGGATCGAATCCGGTGAAATAATTTGAAGCAAAGGTATGCTTGTACGTTTTGCGTGCGGACGTTCTGGTTCGGGCGCAGGTTCCTGTAACGATATCCCATAGCTGCATAGTTCCGTCATAGCCTATTATAAATACAAGGTTATTATCCGGGCTAAAGGCAAAAGCGACGGCATTGGCCGAAGCATTGCATGGCAGCGTAGCGATACATTCTCCTGTAGCTATATTCCATAAGTGTACGGTTTTATAATCGCACGAAAGCGCCCGGCTGTCGTCCGGGCTAAAGCATAACACTCGGTAATGTTTTATGTTAACATTATCTTTAAATTCCCAGATGCAGGTACCCGTATCTACATTCCAAAGAGATATTCCCCTGTCGTCTCCCCAAAGAGCCATCTTACCGGTAGAGTTAAAACAAACGTAGGTGCGACATATGAAGCAACTGTCTTTTGTATAGATACAATTTCCTTCAGGGATATCCCATATTTCGATTTCTGTCTCCCTCCCGATAAATAAGACCTTGTTGCCGTCCGGACTGATTTTCAGAGAGTATGGGTATTTCATAGAACTATGGACAGAAGCAATCATTTCTCCTGTTACGATATCCCATAACTGTATCTGCCATCCTATATAATCCACAGCTTCTTCTGCCACTTTGTACGCTATCGCAACCCTGTTGCTGTCTGGGTTAAAATCAAATAATCCTGTTTCGTAGGATGTACGGTTCCCCAACGTACGGACAAGCCTTTCTTCAATTATTTTACCGGCCATGGCGCGGAGGTTCTTTATTTCGTCTGTTTCGCCGGATGTTTCTGCTATTTTGTCTAAATATTCGAGCGCCGTTTCGGCGTCGCCGCGTATCAGGTGTAATCTGGCGAGGAGGCAGTCATAATTTTTTCCGCCCGATTCAAGCAGGCGGATGGCTTCCAGATCATCAATCTTTGCATTTTTCCAGAGGTGAACGCTCCGGTTATACAAACTGTCGGCGTGGCTCGAATCAATTGCCAGGGCCTCTTTCCAACACTTTTCCGCTTCTTCCGGTTTTCCGAGGTCGAGATACGAGAGGGCTTTGTTGTTCAA
>JAISXD010000030.1 GCA_031270665.1 Tannerellaceae bacterium
AAGTGAGGGTATTAAGACCTAAAGATTGCGCCGATTGTTTCACCCTGACGTTTTATTCGGCGTATGAAGCGTGGGCGTATAGCGTAACTATGAATGTAAAATTTGATTTGCTGGATTTAGACCCTGAAAGGCTTATGCATGATCTTTACATTGAAGAAGGAGGATATCCGGATGGCCAGGACTTCCGGGACGCAGTACTCATAACCGGATCGGTTACCGTAGCCCCCGACGAATTAAAACTTTTTTACAACAACAAAACGGAATACTTACTTTTTAAACCCTGCCGGCCCCGAACAGAGCCGCTATTGCACAGGAAGATTTGGTGAACGACAGCCAGGCAGAGCCTGTACGCTTGAAGGTAAAACTACCCGGAGCGCTGTCTGGCCAATACGATGTACGACCCAAGACCTATGATTTTATCTCCGGATACGATTTTGTGCGCGTCAAACAGATTTATATTCTCCATTCGTTCTTTTTGCCGCCTAACGAAACAGGAACATAAGCAATTTAGGCAAAAAGATAATCGCACCTGTGATGGCGGCGGCTATGGACATGAAGAGGACGGCGGCGGCAGACAGGTCTTTTACCTGTTTGATTGTTTCGTGGTAGCCGGGAGAAACGGCGTCGGCCAAACGCTCTATGGCTGTATTAAGCGCTTCGGCCGTAAATACGGCGCCGGTTACTATCACAACGGCTATCCATTCGGCCGGAGATAAATCAAACAGGAATCCTGCTGTTACGACTGTCGCCGCGGCTATGCAGTGTATCCGGGCATTAGGCTCGCCTGCCAGCACTATTTTTATTCCGTTGAAAGCATATCTGAAGCTTTCAAGCCTTTTGCGGAGTGTAAATCCTTCGTTCTTCATATGTATGCTGTTAGTAATAACGCTGCAAAGGTAGAAAATAAAAACAAAACCGGACACAGTGTTCGGTATCGGACACTCGCTGTATGCCGAACAGCAAGGGTTTCAGTACGATACGTATTTGGCATAGCTTTTGCCTTATGTAAGGGAAACGGATATACTGAAATGAAGAAGTTTTACCTGGCAACTGCATGCCTTTTCTTTGCAACGGCCCTTTTCCCCGCTGATGAGCAGGATAACGCCATACAACTTACCTTACAAGAGGCGATCGCTCTCGCGCAGCTCCAGTCGGTAGACGCTGCCGTGGCCCTCAACGAATGGAAGACGGCTTACTGGGAGTATCGTACGCATCAGGCGGAGCAGCTTCCGGAGGTTAACTTTACCGGCACGCTGCCTTCTTATACGAATCGTTACAGCCCCTACCAGGAGTCGGACGGATCGTATACCTACGTTCAGAGTAATTGGTTGGGGCTGAATGGGAAAATATCCATCGATCAGAACGTATCGCTTACCGGGGGCAAGCTGTCGCTCAATACGTCTCTCGATTTTACCCGCCAGCTTGGAGGAAAGGTATACAGTGAGTTTATGAGTATTCCCGTAGGCGTTACCTTTACCCAGCCTGTCTTTGGCGTGAACGACCTGAAGTGGAAACGGCGCATCGAACCTGTACGCTACAAAGAAGCAAAGGCCGCTTACGTAGAGCGTATGGAAGGAGTAACCCTTACGGCTATTGCTTACTTTTTTAACTTACTGCATGCAAAGGAGAACCTCGGGATAGCCGTGCAAAACCTCAGGAATGCCGGCCAGCTTTATGAAATAGCCATTGCCAAACGCCGGATAGGCCATATATCCGAAAGCGAGTTGATGCAGCTCAACCTGGGCGCCCTGCAAGCTAAAGGTATCGTTACCGAGGCGCAGTCTAACCTGAATGCGCGGATGTTCCAGCTTCGGTCGTTCCTCGGTTTGAGCGAGGATGATATGATAGAGCCTGTTGTTCCCGAATGGGCGCCGTCTTTAAGGATGCGCTATCAGGAGGTATTGGAGAAGGCGCAGGAGAACAATTCTTTTGCCAAAAATATCATCCGCCGGCAGCTTGAAGCCGACTACGCCGTAGCAACAGCCAAAGGCAACCGGCGAAGCATCAACCTCTATGCCTCCATAGGCTATACGGGAAAAGACCTGGCAATGGATAAAGCGTACAGCCACCTCCGCAGCAATCAAATCGTGGAAGTAGGGGTAAACATACCGCTGACAGACTGGGGAAAGCGCAAAGGTAAAGTAAAAGTGGCCGAATCAAACCGCGAAGTCGTCCTGTCCAGAATCCGCCAGGAGCAGATGAATTTCAACCAGGATATATTCCTCCTGGCAGAGAATTTCAACAACCAGGCCGGCCAGCTTGAAATAGCCCGCCAGGCCGACCTCATAGCCGCCAGGCGCTATAGTACATCTATCGAAACCTTTATGATAGGCAAAATCAATATCCTCGACCTGAACGACGCACAGAAATCCAAAGACGAAGCCAGGCTCAAACACATAGAAGAACTCTATAAATACTGGAACTATTATTATAACATCCGAAGCGTAGCCCTCTATGATTTCCAGACGGGTCGTAACCTTGACCCTCCAACGGGGGGAGAGACTGATTCCGCGCCTGATCCGTATGCCATAAGATAGAAATAGCTTATTTTTGCTATTCAAAAACAAACAACCTATGATACTGATAGTAGACGATGATTCGGTGGTGCGTTCTTCTTTAAATTTCTTATTGAAGCATGCGGGGTATGAGCCTGAAGCTGTTTCCGGGCCTAAAGAAGCCCTGGCCGTTGTCCGCTCCGCCACGCCGCAACTCATCCTGATGGATATGAATTTTACGCTTACTACCTCGGGCGAAGAAGGTATTCAATTACTTAAACAGGTGAAAGCGCTTGCACCCGGCGTTCCGGTGATCCTTATTACTGCCTGGGGGTCTATCTCGCTGGCTGTACAGGGAATGAGGGCCGGGGCGTTCGACTTCGTTACCAAGCCCTGGAACAACCTGGCGCTCCTGGGCTCCATACGCACCGCCATGGAACTAAGCAGGCAGGGCAGGGAAGAGAAGGCGCCCCTCGACCGTTCGGACGCCGACAGCAAATTTCACTTCGATAAGATAATAGGCAAGAGCGCCGCACTGATGGACATACTCGGAACGGTGTCGCGCATTGCGCCCACAAACGCATCTGTTCTTATCACCGGCGAAAGCGGGACGGGGAAAGAGCTTATCGCCGAAGCCATCCATGCCAACAGCCCCCGCTCGAAGGAACCTTTCGTAAAGGTGAATCTTGGCGGCTTGTCGCAAAGCCTCTTTGAGAGCGAAATGTTCGGGCATAAGAAGGGCGCTTTTACCGATGCGTATACAGACCGTACCGGGCGCTTTGAGATGGCCGGTAAGGGCACTTTGTTTCTGGACGAAATCGGCGACCTGGCGCTTTCCTGCCAGGTGAAGCTGCTCCGTGCGCTTCAAGACCATACGTTCGAGGTGTTGGGAGACAGCCGCCCGCGCAAAGCCGACGCCCGGATAGTAAGCGCCACCAATTGCGACTTGCGCCGGATGGTGGCCGAGCGCACCTTCCGCGAAGACCTCTTTTACCGCATCAATCTGATATCGATACATCTGCCCCCTCTTCGCCGGCGCAGGGAAGATATACCCCTGCTGGCGCTGCATTTTGCCGCCAGGCAATCGGAGGCAAACGGGCTGCCGAAGGTAACGTTTACCCCCGCTGCCCTGGCTTACCTTGAGGGGCTTCCTTATCCCGGCAATATACGCGAACTGAAAAACCTGGTAGAACGCACCCTGCTGGTATCGGGAAAATCCCTGCTCGACGCTGCCGATTTTGCCGCGCAAAGCGAACAGGCCGGTAGCCCCGGGCCGGCCAAAGCGACGGATTCCTTAAGCCAGCTTACGCTCGATGAATTAGAAAAACAGTCTATCCTGCAAGCCCTCGGGAAGTACCAGGGCAACCTGTCGCACGTAGCCTTGGCGTTGGGTATCAGCCGTGCCGCCCTGTACCGCAGGCTGGAAAAGTACGATATAAACCTCTGAAACAAGATGCGCTTAAAAGGATTATTCCGTATACTTACCGTTTTGTTACTGATCATCCTGTCGGTAACGACCTGGCAGGTATTTTATCATTCATCCTTCCGTCTGTTTCTGGGGATGGAAATGATCGTTGTCATCACGGCTATTTACCTGATAATCTTTTACCGGAGCATTATCAAACCCTTACAGGTCATAGGCGATGGCATGGATTTGCTCAAAGAACAAGACTTTACTTCCCGCCTGCGTAAAGTAGGCCAGCCCGAAGCCGACCGTATCGTAGGCGTATTCAACAAAATGATGGAGCAGTTGAAAAACGAACGCCTGCGCCTCAGGGAGCAAAACCACTTCCTCGACCTACTGATAAACGCCTCTCCGATGAGCGTGATTATCCTGGATTTAGACCGGCAGATACGCTCCGTCAATCCCGCCGGCTGCCGGATGTTCGGCTTACAATCGGAAGGCGCCGCCATGGGGAAATGCCTTGCCGGGATAGATTCTCCCCTGGCCGCCGAACTGTTACGTATCGAAGCCGGCCAGTCGCAGACCATCCGCCTCAGCGACGCGAACATCTATAAATGCACCCACTCTTCTTTCATAGACAAAGGCTTCCGCCATTCTTTCTACCTTGTGGAATCACTGACCGAAGAAGTATTCAAGGCCGAGAAAAAAGCCTATGAGAAAGTGATCCGTATGATTGCCCACGAAGTAAACAACACAACGGCAGGCATCACGTCAATCTTGGACACCCTCGAAAACACCTTCCGCCGGACAGGCGCCGACGAAGACCTGACGGGCGTTATCCAGGTAGCCATCGAACGCTGTTACAGCATGAGCCGCTTCATCACTAACTTTGCCGACGTTGTACGTATCCCCGTGCCGCAACTCCGCGAACAGGAGCTAAACGCATTGGTCGTCTCGTGCAAACGCTTTATGGAGAATGTATGCCGCAACCGGAATATACAGATCAGCATGGAGCTAAGCGAAGTTTCGCCCATCGTACGGGTAGACAACCTTTTGTTTGAACAGGTATTAGTCAATATCATCAAAAACGCGGCCGAATCCATCGGCTCCGGCGGACAAATCCACATCCGCACCGCCCACCACCCCGTCTGCCTTGAGATAGCCGACACCGGCAAGGGCATCAGCAAAGAAACCGAAGCCAAACTGTTCAGCCCCTTCTTTTCCACCAAGCCTAACGGACAGGGCTTAGGCCTGCTGTTCATCCGCGAAGTATTACTCAAACACGGATGCGCCTTCTCCCTGCGCACCTGGCCCGACGGCTTAACCCGTTTTAAGATTATCCTGGAGAAGCAGGGCTAACTTTAAGCCGGATGTATCTACATTATTTCCGAACCGGTTTTTACAGAACAAAGGAACTTTTCAGACAGGCAGTGATGAAATTCTTCGAGAACATTGCTGACTACAAACATGAGTTGGAAACGCTGTTAATCCTCAATTTCAGACTCGTTAATTCTATTTCCTTTTGAGTATAAATACATTAAGAATGCTTTTAATATGACGCTGGTAAAAAGTTTTTTTGATATTATTAAAAGAAACGATTTTTTTTATTTGAAATTAAATTGCTTGCACTATCTTTGTGGCAATTTCAGGAATCAAAGAGTTTGATTTAGAAAACTTATTTAAGATAACATAAGCGTTTCGATATATTATTCTGGCATCATTCTCACAAGCTTGAACTACAAATAGGATCGTAGTAACAAATGCCTATGTCATGTGTAATATATATTATAAAGGTGTAGGTTAGTGTTGTTTATTGTTTGTAGGGTTTTGTGAGAACCGATGTCAATAAGTACTAACAGATTCCTACGTTTCTTAGTTTTTTAAATTTTACCGATAAAAGAAACACAAATGGAAAAAAACACAAAAGAAAAAAGATGACCTAACGTCGAATATTATAATTGGAGGACGTCAGAAATGAAAAAAATCAATCTTGATATTCTTTGGTTCATATAATTTGTGCCAATAGGCAAGAATTTTACATGTATATAAGAATATTATTTATTATTTGAATAAAAACCTATGAAAATGAAATGGTTCAACAAAAAATACTTATTAGGATTTATAATTTTCATATTATTAGTAAATTGTTTTCTATTATATAAACTATCGAATTATAAGCTCTCTATCGTTGCTTACCAAACAATTTTAGATAACGATATGGATAAAATTCAAAAAATGGAAACTTTAGGTCTTCATTTCGATACGAGTTTAAGAAACAATGGTATGATATTGAATAATATTTTCGTCAAAGATTCTTTAAACAGGGAAATACAGTTGACTGATTTATTCAAAAAAGGTAAGTCAAAAATTTTTGTAAGCCGCTTTTCCAGACTGTGTTGTGAAGATTGTGTTGTTTTTTCTATCCAAAAAGCAGTTAGCATGGCAGATTCGACAGGTATAGATAATATAGTTTTTTTAGGTTCCTATGAAAATACCGAAAGTTTGAATCTTTTGAGAGATCAATACGGTTTACAGGGTAAGGAAGTTTACAATACGGTCGATTTTCTGAATATTCCGATAGAAGAATCCAATCGTCCCTGTTATTTTGTATTGGACAGTACGCTAAGAATTTTCGATGTCTTTATTCCGGAAATGACATCTCCGAACATCACCAATATGTATTTATCCATAATAAGAGAAAAATGGTTCAAACTATAATATTAACAAATTAAATCTCTTATGATTAATAGAGTGGAAAATAAAGCCATTTCCGGTAAATGGGAAGATGAAAAAAATGATTAAAATGAAAGGATTTAAGATATTTTATATTGCCTGTTTTTTGATCATAATGTTTGCTTCATGCAATCGTCACCCCGATTACTTAGAGCAATCACTTGAACTCGCTGGAGACAACCGCTCGGAGTTGGAAAAAGTCTTGCTGTATTACCAGCAAGACTCTGTCGACAGTTTTAAATACCGGGCGGCGGTTTTTCTTATTAGTAATATGTCTGCCAATTATTCATATACCGGCGAAGGGATGGAAAAATACTACGATGCTTTGGCTTCGATATCTTTACAATATAAAGGTGCAGAATGGGCCAATGAAGAAGCAGAAAATGCTTTCAAAGTATTTTCAAAAACAGATTTTAGACATCCTGCTGTTGTTTCCGACCTGCAAGTTATAAATGTCGATTATCTGATTGACAATATAAACTGCGCCTTTACCGACTGGCAGAATCTACACTGGTTGAAAGAGATGGAATTTGACGAGTTTTGCGAATTTCTGTTACCTTATAAAGTAGAAGAATGCCAAACACTGGATAACTGGTGGGAATATTTGTCGGATATCAGATTCGGTGACTTCATAAAATTATGATAAATAAATATGAGCCTGTTTAAATTTTAATGAGATAAAAGAATAAAAGGGTTTCCGTATCTTCTGAATAGATATTTTCTTTGAAGTGACTAAACTATAAAGAAATGTATCCAACAAACTTAACGGAAACCCAGTGGCAATATATACAGAAAGTATTGCATATCCAAATGAGAAAGCGAAAACATAATTTACGGGAGATATGGAACGCCTTGTTTT
>JAISXD010000005.1 GCA_031270665.1 Tannerellaceae bacterium
AAAAAATATGCTGCGACTAAGGATTATTTCCATGAACAGACAATGGGCGAAAGTTATACACTTTCTTAAAATGCCTACTATAAGGGCGGCTTAACGGGTGCGACAATTTGAATTGCACCCATCCAAATTGATTAATGGTAGAGCCAGCCATAAAAAGGTTGTAAACAACAAAAGGGGAGCCGACATCACGTCGCCACCCCTCCCTTAACTTAAACGCCAAAACTAAATCTAAACAAAAAACACAAATAATGATAATATCCTATCTCTCTTTATTTTTTCTATCATTCTCCCTGTCGCTTTTCATAAATTCGCGTGCAAACTTGCGTTCGGCATCTCTGTATTTACATAATTTTCCGGCAGGAAGGACTTTTTTAAATTTTTCGTAATACTCCTTTTCCAACATTGCTTCTTTTATACCTACGCCTAAGCATTCATTAATTACTTCCGCACATTCACTATCAGTTGGATTTTTCTTTGATTTTATTTCCCGGGATAATTTTCGACATTTAAATCCGGCCTCATATTTTTTTTGTTGTAACTCCTCACAAAGAGGCATAAACGCCGCCGCTTCTTCAGGTGTAAGGGAAAGTTCCGCAGTTATAAAAGCACTCCTTTTTATCACAAAAGACTCTTTATCAAAAGTCTTATCAGACTTACCTTTATCCTGAGCATTCAACCCCACTGGGGATAAAATCAATACTAACGCAAATATAATAATAAATATTCTATTCATACAAGAAATATTACAAAAATATGATAAAAACATTATTTTTTCGTTTAATTTATTCATAAATCTCCATTTCTTCTGCTAATATATAACTTGCATACTGAGATTCGACATATTCTAAATAATCCACATCTACCTCTGCCTGACGTGCGGAAAGTGTAGCAGATGGATCGCCAAAGCCGATAATAGCTTTAAAAAACAGGCCCAATCCGGCAAAAACGGCAGCCATATAAAACCATGGGCGTACGTGTTCCATCATTGTAGCTTTCTTCGGTTGCTCATATTTCTTTTCAGGAAGCCGACTCATCATCTGAGAAGTAAAATTCTCAAAATAACCTTCCGGCACTTTGAAAGGATTAGGCCCCTTCAGGCGTTCCAGATTATTTAATTCCTTTTTCATGTTTTTTTTGTGCTTTTTATGTTCTTTTGACAACTGAATAGTTCAAAGGTTTAAATGTCTTTTGTTAAATACTTCTCTATTTTTTTTACGGCATGGTGATAGGATGCTTTCAGGGCGCCGACAGAAGTCCCCAGCGCTTCCGACATTTCTTCATACTTCATCTCATCAAAATACTTCATATTAAATACCAGACGTTGCTTTTCCGGTAAGGTAAGAATGGCTTCCTGGAATTTCAATTGTACGCTATCGCCGTTAAAATAGTCGTCTCCCTTCAAACGCTCCAATAAAAACACATCCGTATTATCTATAGATACATTATTCATACTGCGTTGCTTGTTCAGGAATGTGAGACATTCATTGACCGTTATCTTGTATAACCAGGTAGACAATTTTGCATCGCCCCTGAAATAATCAATATTCGTCCATGCTTTCAGAAATGTATTTTGTAATATATCATCCGCATCATCATGGACTAACACCATTTTTCGTATTTGCCAGTATAATTTCTCACTATACATAGCTACAACCTGGGCAAAAGCATCTCTCCGGCTGGCCGGGTCACGCAGGCGCTCTACAAGTTCATCTTCTTTATAGGGTTGCATTCTTCATCTTTTGGCTGTAAATATATGAAAAACTTCTTACTTTTGTTTATCAAACAAAGAGTTATGGAGCTTTACACAATATTAATTGCATTTGGACTGACGATGATTGCCGGGTTATCCACAGGGATAGGCAGCATTATGGCCTTTTTTACCAAACATACAAATACTAAATTCTTATCCGTTTCATTAGGTTTTTCTGCCGGAGTAATGATCTATGTTTCATTTATGGAGATGATGCCCGAAGCAAAAGAAAATCTTACCGGGCACTTTGGCGAATGGGCAGGTACTTTATACATGTTGCTGGCCTTTTTCGGCGGAATGTTATTTATCAACCTCATCGACTTCCTGATTCCGGAAGATAAAAATCCGCATGAAATGCGAGATATCTCCGAATTAGATAAAAAACAGTCCGGACTAAAAAGAACCGGGCTTCTGGTAGCCCTTTCCATAGGCATCCATAATTTCCCCGAAGGTATTGCCACCTTTACATCTGCTTTAAATAGCCTGGAAGTAGCGCTTCCCATTACTTTTGCCATTGCTATCCATAATATTCCGGAAGGTATCGCTGTTTCCGTTCCCATTTATCAGGCTACCGGCAATAAGAAAAAAGCATTTTGGTTATCCTTTCTTTCGGGAATGGCAGAGCCTATCGGCGCATTTGTCGGTTTCTTAATCCTCATCCCCTTTTGGATGCCCTCCATAAACGGTTTAATATTAGCTGTCGTTTCAGGTATTATGGTTTTTATCTCTATGGACGAGCTTCTCCCCAGCGCTCAGAAATATGGAGAACACCACCTCTCCATCATTGGCCTGGTAGCCGGCATGGCAATTATGGCAACAAGCTTATTCCTTTTTATTTAGAGAGACTTACCCGAAGCCGTATTTATGTTTTGAGGTAAAAATAAAAAAAGGAGGAAGAAACAAGCGTCTCTCCTCCTTTTCATTTTCACTTTAATTAAATTACATCATGCCGCCCATGCCGCCGCCCATGCCTGGGTTCATCGGCATTGCAGGGGTATCTTCTTTCTTTTCAGCGATAACACATTCGGTCGTCAGGAACATACCGGCGATAGACGCTGCATTTTCTAATGCTACGCGAGCTACTTTGGCAGGGTCGATAACGCCTGTATTGCAAAGGTTTTCGTAAACGTTCGTACGGGCATTGTAGCCAAAATCTCCTTTTCCTTCTTTTACTTTCTGAACAATTACAGCGCCTTCTTTACCGGCGTTGAACACGATTTGACGAAGCGGTTCTTCAATAGCGCGTTTAACGATTTCGATACCGGTTGTTTCATCTTCATTTTCGCCTTTCAGGCCTTCCAGTTTTTCGATAGCACGGATATAAGCTACGCCGCCGCCCGGAACCGTTCCTTCTTCAATAGCTGCACGGGTAGCGCTCAAGGCATCGTCCACACGGTCTTTCTTTTCTTTCATTTCAACTTCAGAAGGAGCTCCTACGTAAAGAACAGCTACGCCGCCGGCCATTTTAGCCAAACGTTCCTGCAATTTTTCTTTATCGTAATCAGAAGTAGTTGTTTCTATCTGAGCTTTGATTTGGCTAATACGTCCCTGGATATCCGCTTTATCACCGGCGCCGTTTACAATCGTGGTATTGTCTTTGTTTACCGTTACTTTTTCTGCCGTACCCAACAGATCTATGGTAGCGCCTTCCAGTTTCAAACCGGTTTCTTCCGAAATAACAGTTCCGCCTGTCAGGATAGCAATGTCTTCCAACATTGCTTTGCGGCGGTCGCCAAATCCGGGAGCTTTCACGGCACATACTTTCAACGAGCCACGCAGGCGGTTAACCACTAAGGTGGCCAGCGCTTCGCTGTCAATGTCTTCGGCAATGATCAGCATCGGGCGGCCGCTTTGTACTGTTTGTTCAAGGATTGGGAGAAGTTCTTTCAATACGGAAATCTTCTTATCATAGATCAGGATGAACGGATTTTCAAGCTGAGCTTCCATCTTTTCGGTATCCGTTGCAAAATAAGCAGAGATATAACCGCGGTCGAACTGCATACCTTCCACTACGTCAACATATGTTTCGATACCTTTTGCTTCTTCTACGGTGATAACGCCTTCTGTTTTTACTTTTCCCATGGCTTCGGCAATCAGTTTACCGATGTTTTCGTCGCCATTTGCAGAAATTTTAGCTACGTTTTCTATTTTTTCAAGGCTGTCGCCTACAGCTTCCGCTTGTTCGGCAATACTCTCTATCACTTTAACAACCGCTTTGTCTATACCCCGTTTCAGGTCCATCGGGTTAGCGCCGGCCGTTACGTTCTTCAAACCTACGCCAATAATAGACTGAGCCAACACCGTTGCGGTAGTTGTTCCGTCGCCGGCGTTATCGTTTGTTTTGGAAGCAACTTCTCTTACTAATTGAGCGCCCATATTTTCATACGGACATCCCAATTCTATTTCTTTGGCTACCGTTACGCCGTCTTTTGTAATCTGAGGTGCGCCGAACTTCTTTTCGATAATCACATTACGGCCTTTCGGACCTAATGTTATTTTAACTGCATTCGTTAATTCATCCACGCCTTTTTTCAAAAGGTCGCGGGCTTCCATATTGAATTTAATTTCTTTTGCCATGATACTATTTATTTTTTAGATTTACAAATTAATATTAGATAATTGCCAAAATATCAGATTGGCGCATAATTAAATATTTTTCGCCATCCAGTTCTATTTCCGTTCCGGCATATTTGCCATATAACACCGGATCGCCGGGTTTCACAACCATTTCTTCATCTTTTGTTCCGTTTCCTACGGCTACAACTTCACCTTTCAGAGGTTTTTCTTTTGCTGAATCAGGAATAATGATTCCACCAACTGTCTTTTCTTCTGCTGCAGCGGGCTTAACCAGCACTCTGTCTGCTAATGGCTTAATCTTCATTTTTTGTTATTTTTTAATTGTTGATAATTATGTATATAATTTTTCTGTTTTGTCTAACGACTTACGAATATTGTGCCAATCCTTCAAAACTGACAAGATGTTATCCTACCTGACACCTACATTGCCGTTTTGTCAGCGACAAAACATTTTACGAATTCATCGATTGGTACTAAAGACTGTTCTCCGGTAGCCATATTCTTCAGGTTTATTTTCTTTTCTGCCATTTCGTTTTCGCCGGCAAGCGCCACAAAGGGTATTTTCTTTGCATCGGCATAGCCCATTTGTTTTTTCATTTTAGCGAACTCGGGATAAAGTTCTGTCCTGATGCCTGCCGCACGAATTTCAGACAATACCGGGAGCAGATAATCTGCTTCTTTTTCTCCGAAATTGACAAACAGCAATTGAGTGGTTGCCAACGAATCCGACGGATACAGCCCCAGTTGGTTCAGCACATCAAAAATACGGTCGGCGCCAAAAGAGATACCTACGCCAGAAACGCCTTCCATGCCGAAGATGCCTGTTAAATTATCATACCGTCCGCCTCCGGTGATACTGCCTATCTGCACATCCGCGGCTTTCACTTCAAATATGGCGCCTGTATAGTAATTCAAACCACGGGCAAGCGTTAAATCTAATTCTAAGGTAAGAGGCAGGTCAATCGTTTCGAGTTTTTTCAATATAAAGGCCACCTCGTCAACCCCCTTCAATCCAATCTCGGACGAAAGTAAAATACGTCTCAATTTCGTGATCTTTTCCTGATTGTTGCCTTCCAACCGGATAATTGGCTGTAAATCACAAATTGCTTTCTCACTCAGTCCTTTCTCACGAAGTTCTTCATTTACATGATCCAAACCTATCTTATCTAATTTATCTATGGCGACTGTTATATCTACAATCTTTTCCGGCTCGCCTATAATTTCCGCTATACCGGAAAGTATTTTACGATTGTTTATCTTAAACGTCGCACGAACATCGAAGCGTTTGAATACCTCGCCTGTTATTTGTATTAGCTCAACCTCGTTCATCAACGAATCCGAGCCTATCACATCCACATCACATTGATAAAATTCACGATACCGCCCTTTCTGCGGACGGTCTGCCCGCCAGACAGGTTGTATCTGGTAACGTTTAAACGGGAAACTAATCTCATTCCGGTGTTGCACCACATAACGTGCAAAGGGAACAGTCAGGTCGTAACGCAACCCTTTCCCGGAAGCTTTCATTGTAAATTTCTGCGGATTACGGGCCAATAGTTCTTCATCGGTTATCCCATTGAAAAAATCGCCCGAATTTAATATCTTAAACAAAAGCTTATCCCCTTCTTCCCCGTATTTCCCCATCAAGGTAGAAAGATTCTCCATAGCAGGCGTTTCAATCTGCTGATATCCATACAGATGAAATACGTCGCGAATTGTATTGAAAATATAGTTTCGTTTCGCCATTTCTTCCGGCGAAAAATCCCGTGTCCCTTTAGGAATAGAAGGTTTCTGCATTTTTCATCATTTTTAATTCAACTGCAAATGTAATACTTTCCACCCGAACTACTTAAAAGTAACAGTCCTTCTTTCCGGTTTTCAGGATATTTATAAATAAAAAACTTCTGAATTAGAATCTCTTATTGACTGGTTTAGGCTTAACACTCTTTAAACTGCCAATTATCTTACTCCCTGCATTACTCGTGATTATGATGGAGCAAAACTATACGAACATATCAAGAACAGGCGTGGTCTGTATAATGAGACTTTGGAACAACGATGTGGTTATCGACAAAATAGCACAACTATTCGGACATACAGATGTGACTACAACCTGTGTTTATTTGGAAAGCTTCGAAAATAAGATAATTGACGAGATTGTGGGGGTATCGTAGGAGGAGAGGTATAGAAACAACATAAAGTATATTTATATTATTTATCAAATTCCAACAAAAGTATTATTACTAATACTTAGGAAATCAGAAGAAACTATCTTCTTTTTGTAACACGACTAACTGTCATGGAAGATGTTATCATTATATCAATTTCTCGTTCTTCAATTTGTTGTAAATAGTCAATTGCCTTTACATACTTGGAGAAGTTTTCTTCTCTAATTGTTTTTGAATAACCAAATTCTCTTTTGCAATTATAACATTGTACAACATTTTTTTTCTGCTTAACTCTTGTTGCATGAGGTTTACTATGTTTATTTTGTCTTTGCTTTTTATAATGGAATTAAATCTTGAACTTGCTTGTAACTTGTAGCGGGGCTACTATCCCCAAAAATATCTGTACAAATAGGTTCCTTTCCTAAAGGAACATCATTGGTTAACGCTCCAAAGCTTCTAAATACATTAGATATTTGCAACGTAAATAATAATAACATAAATGAGAATCATTTCCATACTGATCAAAAATAAGACCTAAAGGTACATATCTCTTGGTTTTATTAAAACGTTTAATAGCTCTTGTAGCATCCTTTTTTGTTAATTCAACAGAGATTAAGTGTATATCATAATTGTTTCGTTCTTTTAACGCTTTTGCTAAAGGATGTTTTTGAAACAAGCAACCCAATCAACCGGTACAGAAATCTCATTATCAACAATACCTCCTAATAAAGATATTGGTTTCTTTCATGTTCACAACAAGGACGGAGAGACATATGATTCTAAAAGGATCAGGCTTTTTTCAAGTTGATGACAACTGCTTTCCAATCAAAGAGGGAAGTATGATAAGAGTTGCTTCAAAAGGAGTAAGAAGCTTGTGCAATACCTCGAATGAGGAAATGGTATATATCTGCATCCAAAGCAGAGAAAATTCGTTGAAGGAGCACTCGACGGATGATGGAAGGAGAATTGAATTCAGCCCTTTGTGGAATAAGGCTGATAAAAACAAAGGAAAATCAATGCACCGTAAAAATGTTACAGAAGCCGCAAATGTTGTAATTGTAAAAGAAAAAGAGTTAAGCAAGTCTGCTTAACTCTTTTTCTTTTACAACTGTCGGGATGACAGGATTTGAACCTGCGACCACACGCCCCCCAGACGCGTACTCTACCGGGCTGAGCTACATCCCGTTTTTAAATTGTGGGGCAAAGGTAGGGTATTTCAGTTATATTCCAAAACTTTCACGGTAAAAATCTAATGATTCTACTATGAGTTTTTCACTTGTTTCCTGATTGATACAGACTTGGCCTATGTCGGACAAGAGGGTGAAATTGATTGTTCCTCCTTCGTTCTTTTTGTCGTGCGTCATAAGTTCATACAAGGTGCCATAATCTTTACAATCCAAAAAGAATATAGGATAGTGTTCTTTTATATAATGTGTTATCCGGATCAGTTTTTTTGAAGGGAAACGGCATAGTTTATAGGATAAGTAAAGTTCGCAAATTAATCCGATGGCTACGGCATGGCCATGCAGCAAAGGGGTGTTTTTCCGAAAAGACAGGCTTTCAATAGCATGCCCTATCGTATGACCGAGATTCAGCGCTTTACGAATACCTTTTTCAGTAGGGTCTTCTTCTACAATACGTTCTTTAATTGCAACGGAATCTTTTATGAGTGTTGACAGTTGGTGGTTGGCAGTTACCAATTCTTCATTGAGGTCGAAATGCAGTATTTCCCGATAGATTTTTTCGTTGCTGATCAATGCGTGTTTTATCATTTCCGCATAACCGGACAACAGGTTGTTTTTGTCTAATGTGCTCAGAAAATTACAATCAATGAAGACACGTTCGGGTGGATAAAAAGAACCTATTTCGTTCTTTAACCCGTTGAAATTAACGCCTGTTTTTCCTCCTACTGCCGCATCTACCGAGGCCATTAACGTAGTGGGGATGTTGACTGTTTTTATTCCACGTTTGAATGTCGCTCCGGCAAATCCTCCCATATCCGTGATCATTCCTCCGCCCAAGTTGATTAATAAGGAGTTGCGTGACGCTCCGTTGCTTGAGAGAAAATTCCATATAACAGCTAATTGTTCGATGTTTTTATGGTTATCTCCCGCTTTAACGGTAATTACTGCCCCTTTTTGTATTTGGGGGATGTTTTGTATGGCGGGATAACATTTTTCACAGGTATTTGTGTCGGTAAGGATAAATAGTTTGTCATAATCCGACGCTTCAAAAAATGCCTGTAATTCCGTTTTAATATCCGTTGTTATAATAACTGTTTGGCGCTGCATCATTTTAATCCTACCATTTCTATTATCCGGTCTATAGCAATGGCTAATCCATCCGGTTTTTTACCTCCGGCTGTGGCAAAATGGGGTTGTCCGCCACCACCGCCCTGAATATGTTTGGCTACCTCTTTTACTAATTGAGCTGCATTATAGCCTCCCGCCACCAAGTCGTCACTTAGCATCACCATTAATGTACATTTATTTTCTTCAACCAGCCCGACAAGCAGCACGAAACGCTCTTTCATTTCTCCTCTTATCTGAAACGCCACATTTTTCATCATTTCGGCAGAGCCTTGGGTTTGGGTTACGATTTTTATTAGTTTTATGCCATTATGGTTTGTCGCACGCGCAATAAGTTCATTCTTCACCTGTATTACTTTTTCCTTCAGGTAATCCTCTAATTGTTTCTTCAGATCAGCATTTTCATCAACAAACTTCCTTATCCCTTGTACAAGGTTCGGCATATTGTTGAATAACGTACGCAATTCCCGAATAAGGCTCTGTTGGGCATAAAAGAAATCGTCGGCCCTTTCGGCGGTTACCGCTTCAATACGGCGGACGCCGGCTGCAATAGAACTTTCTCCCACAATACGCAACGAGCCTATCCTGCCGGTAGAGGGCACATGTGTTCCACCGCATAATTCAATTGAACTACCATATTTAACAACACGTACTTCTTCTCCATATTTTTCGCCAAACAAGGCCATAGCATCCATTTCCTTAGCTTGTGCGATAGGTAATGAGCGATGTTCTTCTATCGGATAATCGGCGCGTATCTTTTTTCCTACTAATTGTTCCACCTGTTTTATTTCTTCATCTGTTACTTTCCGGAAATGGGAAAAGTCGAATCGCAATGATTCGGGTGATACATAAGAGCCTCTCTGTTCTACATGTGTACCCAACACTTCCCGTAAAGCTTCGTGCAGTAAGTGGGTACCTGTATGGTTACACTCGCATTGTAAGCGTTTGACTTCATCCGTTTTCGCGATGAATGAAGCCGTAAGGTCTTTTGGCAAACGCTCTGTGATGTGTACGGTAAGGTTGTTTTCACTTTTCGTGTCCAGGATAACAATCTTTTCATCGTTAGTCAAGAGCCATCCCGTATCGCCGACTTGACCTCCTTTTTCAGCATAGAAAGGCGTTTGGTCTAATACAATCTGATAGAGTTCTTTATTCTTCTGCTTTATTTTACGGTAACGAAGAATTTCAGATTCGCTTTCAAAGAAATCATATCCTACGAACCGGCTTTCTCCTTTTTTCAATATCACCCAATCGCCTGTTTCTACGGCGGCGGCATTGCGTGCACGTTCTTTTTGCTTCTGCATTTCCACATTGAACGCTTCAATATTGACATCCATCCCTTGTTCCCGGAGAATCAACTCCGTTAAATCCAATGGAAAACCAAAGGTGTCGTATAAAATGAAAGCATCTATGCCGCTCAACGTCTTTTTGTTTGCAGCTTTTGCTTCTTCTATTTTTTTATCAAGTAACCGAATGCCTGTTTCCAATGTGCGGAGAAATGATTCTTCTTCCTCTTTGATCACCTTTTCGATCAACGATTGCTGTTCGATTAGTTCAGGATAAGCATCTCCCATCGTTTCAATTAAAACAGGAAGCAATTGGTACATGAATGCTTCGTGGCGATCGAGAAATGTATAAGCATAACGCACAGCCCGGCGCAGGATACGGCGGATTACATAACCGGCTTTTGCGTTGGAGGGCAGTTGCCCGTCGGTTATAGAGAAAGAGGTTGTACGGATATGATCGGCTATTACACGCATGGCAATGTCTTTCTCTTTGTTTTCCCCGTAAGCGAAACCTGTTAATTGGGTAATCTTTTGGATAATCGGTTGGAAAACGTCCGTATCATAATTGGATGTTTTTCCCTGTATCGCCATACAAAGCCGTTCAAATCCCATGCCTGTATCAATCACTTTGGCCGGCAACGGTACCAATGAACGGTCTGCTTTCCGGTTGTACTGCATAAATACGAGGTTCCATATCTCAATCACCTGCGGATGGTCTTTATTAATCAAATCCGCTCCTTTTATTGTTTTCTTTTCTTCTTCCGAACGAAGGTCTATATGTATTTCGGAACAAGGGCCACAAGGGCCGGTATCGCCCATTTCCCAGAAATTATCTTTTTTATTTCCATTCAGGATATGATCTTCGGGAAGATATTTTTGCCAATAACCTGCGGCTTCATTATCGCGTTCCAATCCTTCGGAGGCGCTGCCTTCAAATACGGTTGCATACAAATTTTCAGGATTGAGATTCAACACATCCGTCAGATATTCCCAAGCCCAGGAAATCGCTTCTTTCTTGAAATAATCCCCGAAAGACCAGTTTCCTAACATTTCAAACATCGTATGATGATACGTGTCATGCCCTACTTCTTCAAGGTCATTATGCTTCCCGCTTACGCGAAGGCATTTCTGAGAATCGGCAACACGTGGGTATTTAATGGGCACATTGCCTAAAATGATATCTTTAAACTGGTTCATGCCCGCATTTGTGAACATCAATGTAGGGTCTTCTTTGATAACCATTGGAGCGGAAGGAACTATTTGATGATTCTTTGATGCAAAAAAAGATTTGAATGACTCGCGGGTCTCTTTAGCTGTCAACATAATTATGATAATATTGTATTACTCGTTAATAATCCGAAAAACGATTTGCAAAAATACTGTAAATTATTATTTTTGCGGCTATATCATTATAAAATATTCAATGAGACTTTATAGAACACGTAAATCATACTACATATACGACCCTAATACGCTTAGTTACGACCGCGTCTATCCATCGGCAAAAGACCGTATCTTTAGCATTATCCGTCATTTAAGTACGGGTATTGTCGTAGGGCTGATCATCTTCTTTGTCTTGATGCGTTTTTTTGAATCTCCGATGGAATCGCAATTACGGAAAGAAAACAAGTTGCTTCAGACACAATATGAAGTATTGTCGTTACGGCTGAATAATGCTTTTGAGATATTAAACGATGTTCAGCAGCGCGATGAAAATTTATATCGCGCTATCTTTCAGGCGTCGTCGATACCGGAATCTATCAGAAGGTTAGGCTTTGGCGGAACCAACCGGTATGAACATCTGATGAGCCTCCCTAATTCCGATTTGGTAGTTGCTACCACACAGAAAATGGATATGCTTACCAAGCAGTTGTATGTACAGTCCAATTCGTTGGAAGAATTAGTAAATATGGGAAAAACACAGGAAGAACGCGCAAAATGTATTCCTGCTATTCAACCCCTGTCGAATAAAGACTTTGCGCGTACGGCTTCCGGTTATGGTATGCGTATTGACCCTATTTATCGTACGCCTCGTTTTCATGGAGGTATGGACTTTTCCGCCAAGACAGGAACGGAGATTTATGCTACGGGTAATGGCGTAATTATATTCGCCGGATGGAAACAAGGATATGGAAATTGCATTATGATAGATCATGGGTTTGGTTATGAGACTTTATATGGACACATGAGTGCATTCAAGGCGCGTGTCGGACAGAAAGTGACTCGTGGCGAAGTCATCGGATTTGTAGGAAACACAGGAAAATCAACCGGCCCGCATTTGCATTATGAAGTGATTGTACACGGAAGGCGTGATAATCCTTCCAAATATTATTTTATGGATCTTACGCCCGAAGAATATGACCATATGATTCAGATTGCAGAAAATCACGGGCAGGTAATGGATTGATCTTCTTTTTGTCATGGCGTTAAAAAAAGATAAGGATTTAAAAATATATTTCTCTATCGGAGAGGTTGCTAAAATGTTTGGTTTAAATGAATCTACTTTACGGTTTTGGGAAAAAAAGTTCGATTTTATTCGCCCCCAAACCAATGACAGGGGGATTCGTTTTTATAAAGACGAAGATATTGAGTCTGTCAGGCTTGTCCATTATTTAGTAAAAGAAAAAGGAATGACGTTGGCTGGCGCCCGGAAGAAATTAAAGGAGAATAAAGCAAACACGATTCGTGAAGAAGAAATTGTTCGCAAACTAAAGAAGATCAAAGAAGAGTTACTCTCATTGAAAGATGCGTTTGATGCGATAGACCCGATTGAATAATATTTTGCGAAAAAAATTACCTTTGTAGCGAATTAATAATAAATAAAAGAAATGGAAATTACAGGAAAAATCATCGCCGTGTTACCAGAACAGGGAGGTGTAAGCAAAATCGGTAACGAATGGAAAAAACAGGAATATGTATTGGAAACGTATGACCAATATCCTAAGAAAGTATGTTTTCAGTTATTCGGAAATGATAAAATTGAACAGGCGGCTATTCAACCAGGAGAAGATTTAACGATTTATTTTGACATAGAGAGCCGTGAATATAACGGGCGCTGGTTTACGAATATTAACGCATGGAAAGTGGAGCGTACAAATACGGAAACTCCTGCTGCTACACCGGACAATTTCGCACCTGCTTCCGCTCCGGCTTCTTTTGTCCCGGATTTTCCGCCTTCCAACCCAACAGATGACCTGCCTTTTTAATCGGCTACACGCCCAACGGATTTGATGTTCTTTATTTTGGAAAGAGTTAAACATAAGCGTTGAATATCTTCTACATCATGTACCTTTAACTTTATCCTGCCTTCAAATACGCCATCCTTTGCTTCAATTAAAAGGCGTTGTATGTTTACATTAAAATCATTGGATATGATTTTAGTGATCATATTCAGTACGCCTAAAGAGTCAATGCCCTGTACTTTGAGCGTGGCGTCGAAAGAGGTGTTTTTATGGCTACTCCATTCGGTAGCGACAATCCGTTCGCCAAAACTGCTTTTCAGCCGCGTTGCTATAGAACAGGAGCGTTTGTGTACTTCTACATTGCCATCATCGTTGATAAAACCGATAGCATCATCGCCGGGAATAGGCTTGCAACATTTAGCTACAATATAATTATGTCCGAAAGCCTGTTCGGTTAATATGTAGGGTTTGCTCTTATCTATTTTGGGTTTCTCTGCTACTTCCTGCGGTTTTTCTGCTTTTGCCTTTTTGTTTTTAGAACCCATTGTAAAAACTTTCATCAACGGATTCCACATAGATTTAGCCTGACTTTTGTCTTTGAGTAGTTTATTTAAGTTTTCGGGTAGTATTACACTCCCTTTTTCTACAGAATAGAAGAAATCTTCCCGTTTAGGGAAGCCGAAAAAGATGGCCAGTTTGTCCATCCTTGCCGAATCCGGTTCTATTTCGGCTTTTCTAAAAGCCAAAATAACCTTTTCTTCTCCTTTCTTTGCTTCCTCTCTTTTAATTCTCCGGAGCGAAGTTTCTATTTTGGTGCGTGCTTTTGCCGTAGTTACAAAATGTAGCCATTCCACTTGCGGTTCCTGTGAGCGGGATGTGAGTATTTCTACCTGGTCTCCGCTTGACAAACGATAGCTAAGGGGCGCCAATTTATGGTTTACTTTAGCTCCAATGCACATATTTCCTACATTCGTATGGATTGCATAGGCGAAATCCAAGGCAGTAGCCCCTTGTGGGAGTGTCTTAAATTCACCTTTAGGAGTGAATATAAATATTTCGGAAGCATACAGGTTCATCTTGATTGTATCAAGGAAATCCAGTGCATTCGGATCGGGATTATCCAATATCTCTCTGATGGTTTGCAGCCATTTGCCTAATTCGGTATCTTCTTCTATTTTGTCTCCTTTGTATTTCCAGTGGGCGGCAAATCCTTTTTCCGCCACTTCGTCCATACGCCGGCTACGAATCTGAATTTCGATCCATTGACCGTCGGGGCCCATTACGGTCAGGTGTAATGCCTGGTATCCATTTGCTTTGGGTCGGCTTACCCAATCCCGTATCCTGTCCGGTTTGATACGGTATATATCCGTAATAGCGGAGTAAATATTCCAACAGAGGTTTTTTTCATCTATATCGGGCATCGGTTCAAATATGATGCGTACGGCAAATAAATCATATACATCTTCAAACGTAATACTTTTGTTTTGGATTTTATTCCATATGGAATAAGCGGATTTAACACGGGCGCGCATTTCATAGGTAAGCCCCATCTTATCTAATTTAACGCGTACGGGTTCTGCAAAATGCTCAAAGAGCGTATTACGTTCTTTCTCCGTAGCTTTTAATTTATGGTGTATTGATTCGTACTCTTCCGGATGTTCATATTTAAAGCTAAGGTCTTCTAATTCGGTTTTTATGGTAAACAAGCCTAAACGGTGCGCCAAAGGTGCATAAATATAGAGTGTTTCTCCTGCAATTTTGTGCTGTTTAGCCGGCAGCATAGAGCCTAATGTACGCATGTTATGTAAACGATCGGCAATCTTAATCAAAACGACACGGATATCACTACTCATCGTAAGGAGGAGCCTCCGGAAATTCTCTGCCTGCACCGACGCCTGTTCGCCAAACTTACCTCCCGATATTTTAGTAAGCCCGTCTACGATCTGGGCGATTTTTTCGTCAAACATGTTATTTATGTCTTCAACCGTGTAATCGCAGTCTTCCACTACATCATGCAGCAAGGCCGAACAAATGGAAGTAGACCCTAATCCCATCTCGCTACATACAATACGGGCAACCGCCAAAGGATGCATAATGTAGGGGTCTCCCGAACGGCGCCGGGCATTGGCATGCGCTTGTTTCGCAAAGAGGAACGCTTTTGTTATCTTTTCTACTTTACGCCGATGATTCGAATGGATATAATCGTTTAACAGAGCTTCAAATTCTTTTACTATCATCTGCTCGTCGAACTTCTTTTGTTCTTGTTCTGCTGTATTGCTCATAAAAAGCGCCTCCTCTACCATTTTGTGAAAGAGAGCAAATATATTAAATATTTGTTTATGTTCACACAAAAACGACCTCAATATTTTTTCTTTCGAGCTCCAGCAGTTTTTCTTTTCTCCAGATTCCCCCTCCATAACCGGTAAGGGAGCCATTTGTACCAATCACTCTGTGGCAAGGCAGAATGATAGCTATTTTATTTTTCCCATTGGCATTGGCTACAGCCCTTACGGCAGATCGTTTGCCTAAGAGTTCGGCTTGTTTTGCATAGGTTGTCGTACAACCATAGGGTATTTGCAGCAGGCTGAGCCATACTTGTTTTTGAAATTCCGTACCGGCTAAATCCAGCGGAATATCGAAAATTCTACGTTCTCCCTTGAGATATTGCCCTATTTGCTTTTTAAGCGTGTTGAAATGAGGATTATCACCTTGTACAAGCGGCGCATTGAACGAAGCGCTCAATTGCCTTAATTCCAGTTCAAGCAGTTTGTAATCGGCAAACTCAAACATACAGATACCCCTATTGGTTGCAGCAGTGATCATCAATCCCAAATCCGTTTCAATATGCGTTATATTTACAATCGGATATTCTCGTTTTTCCAATGCAAAAGAACTATCCCTTTCAGGAAATGTGTTATAGAACATGTCTCTTCCCATTTTTCATCGTATTATTCCTGACTACAAAGTTCAACCTTTATTACTTTATATGCAACCAAAAACGCAACAATTTCTTTTTTCATCAAATACAAACAGAATAAACTTAAAAACATGAACGTTATCCTAAATGCCGTTGATTATAAGAGGTCGGGGTATGGCTACGGTCATTATGGCTATAGCGCTTACGAATACGGTTATGGGGATAAAGCGTAGATCTGTCTTGTATACTCAATAAAAAAGCCTTATTTTTAATTTTGAAGACGACCATTTTTACCCTGTAGGGATTTTCAAGATTTGTCCGGGGCGGATATTTGTATTTGAGAGGTTATTGGCTTTCTGTAATGTTGAAACGGAGACTCCCTGGTATTTCCTGGCGATAGAATAGAGCGAATCGCCTGATTTTACTTTGTAAGTAACTTGTCCGCTACTTGCAGATGCCCGGGAAGAGGCTGTTGTCGTTGTATTAGGGGTGGAAGAAGTTACCACTGCCTGTTGGGACTTTGTTTGTTTTACCGTGTTGTTTGAAGCAAAGGCTACGCCTCCGTTATTAACATATAATTTCAACCGTTTGCCTGATGCTACCCGGTTGGAGCCTAATCCGTTCCAAGTACGGATTTCACGCGCTGTCACACCATATTTATCTGCTATGGTAAAGAGGTTTTCACCGGTTTTTGTTACATGGGTAATCTGTTCGCGTGTAGAAGCATTCGGAGAGTTATTCGTATCGTAAAGCGTATTTGCCAACAGTTCTTCAAACCGGTGCGTATAAATGGTGTCTTCTTTGTCTACATAAGCAAAAGATTTGGCCGTTGGCAACTTTAATACAGATGGTTTGACATTACCCGGGATAATATCCCGTTTGTATTGCGGGTTAAGCGCTCGTATTTGTTTTATATCCATTTGGGTAAGATCGGCTACCTGCTGTAAATGGAGTATGCGGTTCACCATAATGGTGTCTGTTGATAACGGAAGGTCGGTTTGTACCGGGCAGATATTATGGTCGCAATAGTAATTCATTACATAATTTGCAGCAATAAATAAAGGTACATACGAACGGGTTTCACGGGGGAGGTATTGATATATCTGCCAGAAATCCATTTTACCGCCGGCCCTACGGATCGCTTTATTAACATTCCCCGGCCCGCAGTTATAAGACGCCAAAACCAAATGCCAATCCTGATAAATATCATACATATCTTTAAAATAACGGCAAGCGGCATAGGTTGCTTTTACAGGGTCGCGCCGTTCATCTACCAGGCTATTTATCTCCAGGCCATAGCTTTTACCCGTAGGTAGCATAAATTGCCAAAAGCCGGAAGCACCCACCCTTGAGACGGCTGTCGGGTTCAGGGCGCTTTCTACAACAGCCAGGTATTTTAGTTCGAGGGGTAGGTTATGCTCATCTAATATTTGTTCAATCAAAGGGAAATAATAATCAGCCATCCCCAGCATATACCGAATCAAACTACGCCGGCGTTCGGTATAAAGATTGATACTGTTACGTACAAGGTTGTTGAATGTCATAGGGATAACATGAGGTAATTTTTCCAGGCGGGCGCGTATTACTTCATCCGTGAAATAAACATTGTTTTCATCGTCATGGCAATAATCGTCTGTTTTAGAGAAATATTTTACATGCCATGATTGTAACAAGCTGTCTACATTGGCATCTAAATTTTCAGGAATCATCCCGATATCTTCGGAAAGTGTATCCGTTGATAATACGGAATAATTCTGCTCCCCGGAGGTTTCTTGCTGTGCATTTACAGACAAACAGAAACAAAGGATGCAAAATAAAATGTGTAAATGTCTGTTCATGTTATTAGAATGTTATACTACAATTCAAACCAATATTCCGCGAACTGTAACGGGTTTGCGGCGAGAAAACCGGCTCTACCCGCATCGATAGGTCCGGTGATATATCAAAGTCAAACAACTGTGCGTCTACATATGCGTCAACCAATGTGATGGCATAAAAACCGACGGCAAGAATGATACTTAAGTCCCTATACCGGCGAAAGTAATCTTTTCTTGATTTCAAGAGATTCTGCCTGCCGGCGTCAAAAACAATGCTTTTCGGGTCTACACCAGGATAAAACTCCGTCCAGTCTTTATTGAAAGCAAAATCCACTTCTCCTCCTTCCGCCGCTTCTAATGCCGTTCTGTACGCCTCGGCGTCATGTATAATGCCTTTATATCCGTTCCAATAATCTTGGTAGTTTTTGTTGTTCCAGGTGATAGCATACATAAATCCCATAAAACCGCCATAGACAAGGGGCAATTTCCAATATTTCCGGTTGTATATCTGTCCCATACCGGGAATTAACCCCAATAAAACAGCTTTCGTAGGATTCGGTTTGAATGCCGCTTTAGGCGCTTCCGGTATAAGAACAACACCGGAGTCGGCAACTGATAACACCGCCAGGGTTAATGAATCGGGCGTTGCAATAATAGTTGTGTCGGTATCAAATCCTTCAATGAACGCTTGTGCATTTCCTTTTAGCGGAAGACATAATAACCATATAACGAATAGTATGGCGCTACTTATTTTGATTAGTTGCCCCATCCGCCATCCTTTATTTCAACTTATCAAACAGGCCAATCAGCCGTTCCAAATCTTCTTCCGAGCGAATAGGAATGCTGATTTTCCCTTTCCCATTCTCACCATAGCTCAACTGAACTTTCGTGTTAAAGAAACGAGACAGATGGTCTTTCAACATCTTATATTCTTCAGGCAACGTTGGTTTACGTTCGCTTTTACTTTTTTCATTACCTTTTTTGGGAAATAATTCTTCTCCGGCAGCTATCCTGCGAACCATATCCTCTACGGCTCTTACGGAAAGCCCGTCGGCGATGATCTGTTCGTAAAGCGCCAACTGAACTTTCGCGTTTTCCACAGGAATTAATGCACGGGCATGCCCCATATCAATTTTCTTGTCTTTCAGACTCATCTGGATTCCGGCAGGCAACTTTAATAACCGTAAATAGTTGGCGATGGTCGTTCGCTTTTTACCTACGCGTTCGCTTAACTTTTCTTGCGTTAATCCATAAACGTCGATTAGCTTCTGATAGGCTAACGCAATTTCTATGGAATTCAGGTCTTCCCGCTGAATATTCTCGATCAACGCCATTTCAACGACATTTTCGTCCGCCGCTGTTTTTACATAAGCCGGGATACTTTTCAATCCGGCCATTAATGAGGCGCGATAACGCCGCTCTCCCGAAATAATCATATAACAGTCAGGAGAAACTTCTTTTAACGTAATGGGTTGGATAATTCCTATGGCGCGGACAGATGTGGCCAATTCCTCAAGCGCTTCTTCATCGAAAAAAGTACGAGGCTGGTTCGGATTCGGCTGGATTTTGCTTAATTCAATTTCATTTATAGACGATGAACCATAGGCTTTTACATCCTCGATTTTTGTGTCATCCCCGAGAAGTGCACCTAATCCACGGCCCAACGAAGGCCTTTTACCTACTGTCATAGTTAACTATTTTTTTCTATAAGTTCCTTCGCTAATTGCATATGGTTTTCCGAACCTTTGGATTCCGCGTCATACAATATGGCCGGCTTTCCATAGCTGGAAGCTTCGCTTAACTTAATATTACGCTGGATAACGGTTGTAAATACCAAGTCTTTAAACGGGCGCTTTACTTCTTCGTATATCTGGTTTGCCAAACGCAGGCGCGAATCGTACATGGTAAGCAGGAAACCTTCTATTTCCAATGCCGGGTTCAGCCTGGCTTTAATTATTTTTATCGTATTTAATAATTTGCTGATACCTTCCAGTGCAAAATATTCGCATTGTACCGGAATCAAAACAGAATCGGCGGCAGTTAGTGCATTAACAGTGATAAGCCCTAAAGACGGGGAGCAGTCTATCAATATGTAATCATACCTGTCTTTCAAGGGAAGTAATACCTGTTTCATAATTTGCTCCCTGTTTTCCAGATTCAACATTTCTATTTCGGCGCCCACCAGGTCTATGTGGGACGGGATAATCTCAAGCTGGTCTACTTCTGTTGAAACGATTGCTTGCCTGGCGTCATCGCCATTCACCAAACATTCATAAATAGAAAGGTTTACGTTGCGGATATCTATACTAAGCCCTGAGGATGCATTTGCTTGTGGGTCTGCATCCACTACCAACACTTTCTTTTCAAGAACGGCCAACGAGGCGGCTAAGTTAATTGTGGTCGTTGTTTTTCCAACTCCGCCTTTCTGATTTGCTATTGCAATAATTTTTCCCATATTTCTTCTATACTAATTCTCGCACAAAACTAAACATTATATGAATATACACAACTTAAAAGAGGTAAAACTATTCCTTACCTGTTGATAAGTGGCTCAAATTGTTGAAAACTTCTGAAAAGGTGAACAACAGGAGACAAGATTAGTCTTTTTTCTTTTGCAACAGTAAATAATCTAATAAGACCATGGCTGCCATGGCTTCTGCAATAGGGACTGCACGCGGAATAACGCAAGCATCATGCCGCCCGCGCGCTTTGAACAGTGTGTCTGCTCCTGCTGTTGTAATGGTTTCCTGCTCCATCAGGATGGTAGCAACCGGTTTGAAAGCTATCCGGAAATAGATATCCTGTCCGTTTGAAATCCCTCCCTGTATTCCCCCCGAATGATTCGTATGGGTATTGATACGTCCTCCGTCATTAAAAAAGCGGTCGTTCCGTTCAGATCCGCGGTAAAGAGGGGCGTCGAAACCATCTCCGTATTCAAATCCTTTCACCGCATTAATCGTAAGCATGGCATGGCCTAAAGCCGCATGCAGTTTTCCGAAAACAGGTTCGCCTAATCCTGCCGGAACGCCTTTGACTACACAAGTGACAACACCTCCAATGGTATCGCCTTGTCCCTTTATTTCCAGGATAAGCCGTTCCATTTCTTCCGCTTTAGCGGGGTCAGGGCAACGGACAATGTTCTCTTCCGTGAGGCTCAGGTCATAATCCTTATATGTTCCTTCCAATTTGACAGAACCTATTTGCGAAGTATATGCCTGTATGGAGATATTATATGGCTGAAGGGCTAATTTGGCGATGGCGCCGGCTACACAGCGGGCAATTGTTTCACGCGCCGATGAACGCCCTCCGCCTCGCGGGTCGCGGATGCCATATTTCTTATGATAGGTATAATCGGCATGCGAAGGGCGGTACACATCCTTCATGTTATCGTAATCGGAAGAATGCTGGTTTTGATTCCATATAATAAAGCCTATCGGCGTACCAGTCGTTTTACCTTCATATAGTCCGGATAAAAATTGAACTTCATCGTTCTCCTTACGGGGAGTGGTGACTTTTGACTGCCCGGGTTTCCGCCGGTTCAATTCCTGCTGGATAAATTCCATATCCAATTTGATTCCGGCAGGACAACCATCAATCACGCCTCCCAAGCCAAGTCCATGCGATTCGCCGAATGAGGTTAGCCTGAATATGTTTCCAAACGTATTCACCGCTTAATGATGCCCGCAACCATTACAACCGTTACTACAATCATCCTCTTCGCAACCGCAATTGCAACCTCCGGACGACATCGCTGCTATTTCTTCATCCGAAGGGTCGTGTACATCAATCACTTCGCCTGTAAAGTGAAGCGTTTCTCCGGCTAAAGGATGATTGAAGTCCATAACAACAATATCCTCTTTAACTTCTAATACCGAACCGTTCAATCTGTTACCGTCGGAATCCATCATAGGGACGGTGTTGCCTTCTTTAACCATATCCGAATCGAATTTACCTTCAACTTCAAAAATATTTTTCGGCAGTTCCATAACATGTTCTTCATTAAAATCGCCATATCCGTCGGCCGGAGAAATCGTAAAATCAAATGTACCGCCCACTTCAAGCCCTTTCAATGCGCCTTCAAAAGCAGGAAGCATCATGCCTGTCCCAAAAATAAAGCGTAAAGGAACCTCGGCCGTTGCTTTTTCCATTAATTCACGCTCTTCGCCTTCTCCCACGTTCAGGTCGTACGTAACCGATACGAACTTATTCGTTGCTATTCTCATCTTTAATCTGATATTTATAAATGCATAATTTGACAAAGGTACATATTATTTTAAAAAAATCAGATGCGTTTTGTTCAGACAGCATATATTCATTCAGTAACGAAGCAAAATCCAGGGATAACGATGCTGTTCCGGATGCTAAATTCGGAACGGTGATTTGTAAAAAAGGGAGGTTGTTATACCCCTCCCACCGGATAAATTAGTTTTCATCTATCGCTCTTTTCAGAGCGTTCAGTGATTGCTCCACTATGGAGCGGGGACAACCTATGTTCAGGCGCATGTGGCCTTCGCCTCCGGGGCCGAACATGGATCCGTCGTTCAGCGCTAAGCCGGCTTTTAAGAATAGTGAAACAAGGTCTTCTTGTTTTAGTTTTAATTCTCTACAGTCCAGCCATATTAAAAAGGAGGCTTGTGGTCGGTATACTTTTATTTCCGGTATATATTTTTCTATAAAATCGGCAACAAAGCCTACATTTTTTGTAATGTATCCGAGCATTTGTTGGAGCCATTCATCTCCGCAGGTATAGGCTGCTTTGGTTGCTTCATAAGCGAAAATAGTGCCTTCGTTCAATTCTCTGGCTTCGAGATAAGAATAGAATCGCTCGCGAATGGCAGAATCGGGTATGATAGCATAGGAAGCAACGATGCCGGCTATATTAAATGTTTTACTGGGAGCCATAAAGGTAATACAGGAGGAAGAGGCCGTTTCGGAAATGGCCGGGAAAGGATAGTGCCGGTAGCCCGGATAGGCCATTTCGGCATGTATTTCGTCTGAAATAATAAGTATATGATGCTTTGCACATATCTCTGCTAATTGGATTAAAGTATCTTTCGACCATACAATACCTCCCGGATTATGCGGATTGGAGAGGATAAATAATTTGCACCTGTCGTCTACGATGGTTTTCAATTGCTCAAAATCCATCTCGTATGTTCCGTTTGCCCGTTTCAACGGATTATTTACAACCGTACGCCCCATGCTTTCCGGTACGATACGAAACGGATGATATACAGGAGGCTGGATAATTACCTTGTCTCCGGGCTGGGTAAAGCAGTCTATCGTAAAGGCTATCCCTTTGACGATTCCGGGGATATAGCTAATCCATTCCTGCCCGATATTCCACGCATAGCGTTGTTTAACCCAACTGATAATGCTATCATAATAGCCGTCGGAAGCAAACGTGTATCCGAAAATCTCATGCGAACAGCGTTCTTTTATTGCTTCAACGATGAAATCGGGGGTACGGAAGTCCATGTCTGCTACCCATAACGGCGTTAGAACGGCATTTCCAAATCTTTCTTTAAGCTTGTCAACTTTTATGCAATGAGTCCCTTTGCGGTCGATAATCTCATCAAAATTGTATTGTTTCATTTCCTGTGATTGTTTAACCGGACAAAGATATGTATTTTTGCCTTGTGAAAAAGTTAGTTTCAAAATGGCAGATAGAAAAGATATATGGCAATCCATTGAACAGGAACAAACGTTGTATAATGATTTGCGGAAGCGGGCAGGAAAACTCAAATCACACCTGATTTCCTGAAATATCTAAATGCCTTAGTAATGAAAAGTACAGGCGGGGTATACAATATGCCTGGCAGGTACATTTGATTCCGGCAAAAGCGATTTTCGTTTATGCGGAGTAACCGCAGGAATAGACGGTAAATCTTATTCTACTTTAACAGATTAAAGAACGCAAGAAAAAGAAGATAATTACAACCAACGCTTCTGCCATTTTGCTATTTTGTCATTCTGCTATTTTACCCCCTCCCAGCTTCGCTCATTTGTACTCCCTTCCGGGATAACTCCTGAAAACGCGCCGCATTTGGCGCTTGCCTTTTGATAATATGACCTAAAAAGAATGATAAGATAAACTATATGCACGCAAATTAATCCTGTACAGATACAAAACAAAGTAAAAAACAACTGTTTGCTGTCTGTTTGTCCAACAAAAACAGCGGGTAAAAACAGTTGTTCCAGCGCCATTCCAAGCCCTTTAAAGCCCCTTTTCCGGGCGCTTCCGATCCTCCTGGTTTTTTATCAGGATGTCTTCGCCAGACCATTATAATGCTTTTGTAAAGACACCACAGTGCTTTTGCAAAAGCATCGTAATCCTTTCCCCAAGTCTCCGCCATGTTTTGCCAAAGCCCTCTCGCAAAACAGCCAACAGAGACTCATTTGATTATGAAAACAATCGAAATCCCCCACTGGTTCCTCCTGTCCGTACAAAACGCCCGTTAGCCGGAAACGCAAATTCCTTAACATCTGTCAGCCAATAAGCCTTAATGGGTGCATATTGTAAAACGGTGATTTCCCTTCCTCCTGCGCTTATTTTTCCTCCCGGTCTTATATTCTTCGTATCTTTCCTTGTTAATGTATTAAAGTAGAATTAATTTTTAGCGTATGAAACGTCAGACATTTAACGTCCTATTCTTCATCCGGAGGACAAAAACAGTAAAATTGGGTGAAACACCCTATCTTGGTTGGTGAATAATTCCATAGCGTTATTTTTTAGAATATTTTTTTTCTTGTTCCAATAATGCTTTCACTTCGGGAATCCGGTAGTAGATTTTCTCTCCGACAAATGAAAACGAAAGCTTACCGCTTTCCCGAATCCGTTTTTTTTGAAGTTTCGCCTTTAGCTCCCGCCCGTCTGTCTAATTGATTTTTTTCACTACTTTTACCACCGAAAATAAATTGAATTTGATATGAATGATTTGGTATAAAAACGGCCAATATGAAAATAATCCCATACGAATCTCATTATAGTGAAGTATTCAAACGACTTAATGAGGATTGGATTACTGCTTATTTTGAAATGGAAGAAGCCGATTATAGGATATATGATAAACAAAAATAATTGAAATGAATGAGTTTGTGGATATAGCGCCATGCGGAGTAATCTGCAACTTATGTATTGCGTATCAAAGAGATAAAAACAAATGTGTAGGATGCAATAATGTTGGCAAAAAGCCAAATCATTGTAATAACTGCAGAATAAAAAATTGCGAAAACAAAAGCAATAAAGAGGCGTTGTGCAATGAATGTTCGAATTTTCCTTGCAAAAGAATAAAAGATTTAGATAAAAGATACAAAATCAAATATGGAGAAAGTATAATTCATAATTTTTCAACAATCAACAATTTAGGAATGGAACATTTTTTTACAATGATAGAAGGACAATGGAAGTGCAACAAATGCGGCAACTGGTTATGCGTCCATCGCGAAATTTGTTTGTCTTGTGGTGCAAATAATCCGAATTTTCCTGCAAAACCACCAATGCTTTCAAACGACAATATAGATATTACACCTACAGCCAAATAAAGATAGAAGGAATAAAGTGTTTATCTTTGATAGGTGAGCATAACTCTTTGATTGGCTTCGTTCCTCCGTTTCGTATACAATTTGCCCCATTTTGTATAATTTTCCGGTCAATAATACCCTGTACCTTTGCAAAATAATTTAGTAAAGCGCATTACAATGGAAAGGAAAATAATTTTAGTAACAGGAGCCTCCGACGGTATCGGAAAGGAAACCGCCAAAACATTGGCAAAACAGGGACATACCGTCATCGTACACGGTCGTAACCCGCAGAAAACACAGGCGGCATACGAAGAAATTAAGACAGAATCGGGAAATGGTAAGATTGAATATCTGACCGCCGATTTCCTGTCGCTTGCCGAAGTCAGGCGTTTTGCCGACAACATCAAGCAGAAATACGACCGCTTGGATGTGCTTGTGAATAATGCCGGAGCGCAGTTTACCGACAAAAGGGAAACAACTGTCGATGGATATGAAAAGACAATGACAATAAATGTTTTCGCTCCGTTCCT
>JAISXD010000078.1 GCA_031270665.1 Tannerellaceae bacterium
GCAGAAGCTTCTACAATATAGTTGTATTGTTCATTGAAGAACTTGCTTTGGAGCAATTCGTTTGATTGTGAGATTAAGCTGGAGTATTTCTTTAGTGAGCCAATCCACTTCTTATGTGATGTAAATACAAAATTATTATTTGTATAGATGGGGTTTATGCCAAATGCCCAGAAGGAAGATTCTATATCATCGTCTATTTTATAATAGTAGGAATTTGATTCGATGTTCAACTTTGAAAGGTAGATGGCATAGTTTGAACCATATTCGTTTGTTCCTAAAGACACAACAACCTCTATTTTTTTAATATATGCCAGCAACTCGTCTTTGAGTTGGATATATTCTTCGGTTGTAAGAAGTTCTTTCTGATAGTAATACGCTATTTCATTAAATGTATTTTTAAAAACAAGTTCATCCAGGATTATCGTTGTATTCCCTACATTCCGTACATATTCCCACACTTTTTGGGATAAGGCAAGTATCTCGGGCGGAAAAACCATCTCGGAATACCGGAAATTCAACGGTATGTTATGGCACTGATGTATCCACATATAATAAAAGAACCTGAGAAGATGCGTTGTGTTTAAAGCATATATAAGCAGGATACGATTCGTTGTAAAAACGCCTTCATTCGATTTTGCCTGCGTTGCTTTTTTATAGAAATTAAAATATTTATCCAACATAGCAACAAATGTCTCTTTCCTATCTAACAAAGTATTCATCTTATGGGTGAATATCGCTTGATTTTCATTACTTCTTGCTATCAATTCATCAATTGAAAAATCAAGTTCCTTCGATAATATGACTATTTCTTCAAAACTAAATGGCAATTCTCCCTTTTTCCTGCGATAAACCGATTTCCTGGAAATGTGTAACACTTCCATTAAATAATCGACAGGATTGACGCCCGAAGGTAATTTCTCGAAAATTTTATCAATTAATAATTTCTCTAAATCATCATTCATATTGTTGTTGATTAATTAGTTAAAGTTGTTTGATGTGTTGTTTACCCTAAAATAAGTTTAGTATTGTCCTCCAAATACTTGTATTGTTCATTGTAAAATTTAGCCTGAAGTATTTCATTCGAATGCGTTATTAAGGATGAGCATCTTCTCATCGAATCAAGCCATCTTTTATGAGTAGCGCACATGTACTTATCATTTGTGTTTACAGGGTTTACCTGATAAAGCCAAAAAATTGATTCTGCCATATCATCGTATTTGGCATAAATCGTATTTGATTCTATGTTCAGGGAAGAAAGATAAAATTGATAAGTAGCCCCAAAATCACTCACCCCCCTTTGCACCAACGATTCCGTATGTTTTAACAAACCCAGGAAGCCGTCTTTTAAGATAAGCAATTCCTCCTTTGTTATCAGGTTCCTTTCATAATAATATAAAATCTCATCGAATGTATTTTTATAGGTTAGCGGGTCAATAATAAATGTATAGTTACTTAGTTGGTTTATATATGAAATCAACCTCTCTTTCAGTACAAGTATTTCCGTTGGGACTACCACATCCGCATAATAAAAGTTCAGGGGAACCTGATATCCCTGATGCATCCATTTGTAATAAAAGAATTTGAATAAATGCTTGAATTTAAGCGCATAGATAGGTATTACATGGTTTTGGGTTATTATTATTTCCACCCGGCGGGCTTCAAAATTTTTCCTTACAAAGTTCAGATATTCCCTGAGCATCGCCATAAAGGTTTCTTCAGGATCATATAACGCATTGTTACGAATATTGAATACAACTTTGTCTTTATTGTCTTTGTCTATTACCTCATCGATTGAGAAATTCAGTTCCTTAGACAGTTTTACAATCTCTTTGAAACTGAAAGATAGCTCCCCCCTTTTTCTTCTGTATACGGATTCCCTGGCCAAGCCAAGCGTTCCCATCAAATATTCTACCGGTTTTATATTCGAAGGTATTTTCTCTAAAATACGCTCCGCCAACATCTTGTTTAAATTCTTTTCCATCTGTTTTTATATAATCTAAATATAAAACAAAACTAGTATACACTCGGTTCAAATTATTGAAAACCTATTATTCCACAAATATATAAATTGATTCTTCCCGGTAGGGCCGGAAGCATCTTATCTTTATCAATATCTATAAATAAGGTTCGGGCGTATCTCGACGGTTATATTTTATAAATTATTATGTCATTATTGCTAATTTAAGCTATAGTATTTATCCTACTAGGGTTTTCATGTTAATTATTATTTACCTATTTGGCATAATAATTACTATAAAATTCCCATTGCAAATATAAAGAATTTAAAATAGTACTTGCTGTTTAAGTATGAACCGGACTTTCCAAAATACGTCTATATTTTTATCTAAAAAGACTATGAATTGTCAATGTTTAGCTTATTTTGTGATTTTTGTATCACAAATGATATTAAAACGAAGCATATATTAAATATATGTCGCGATATGGATTTCTCGTAAAAGAAGAGAGCATCCGGCCGGACACTCTCTTTAACATTTTAAACGAATCAAATACTTATCGCACAAATGGCGCTTTTTCAAGATAAGCAGCACAATCTTTTACTCCTTCAAACTGAGTGCGCCCGCCAGGCATATGCTCTAACTCTACAAAGTAGTCTTGAATGCCATTTTTGTACATCTGATTAAAGATATTTTCAAAATTCAATAAGCCGCTTTGCCCAAGAACAGCCGTATCCTTTATATGTACGGCTTTGATACGGTCGGGATGTTTCTGTAAGTATTCCAATGGGTCGTTTCCTCCGCGTACAGTCCAATAAACGTCCAGTTCAAAGCAAACTAAAGATGGGTCTGTATTGGCAATGAAGATATCCTCTACCTGGTCGCCTACCGGCGTCCATGGGCTTTGCGCTTTACCTTCATCGCCCGGCTTGATGAGGCGTTGGAATTCCATATGGTGGTTATGATATCCATATATCAAACCGGCGTTTTTGCATATCTTACCTGCTTCGTTGAAGAATTCGCATACTGTCAGTGCTTCGTCGTATGTACGGCACATGGGCATCATGGGCTGCACTAAAAACTTACAACCTAATTTAACATGGTCGGCGGCGGCTTGTTTCCAATAATCGCTTACCTGCGAAAAGATGTCGCGCTTGTACTCCATCAAAAAAGGCACTCCTTCAATTGTGGGGTTTACGTGCGAACTTATGATTTTTAAGCCGGCGTCTTCCGCCATCTTCTTAAATGCCATCATGTCTACATCCGATATCTTACCTTTATTATATCCGGCAAGTTCCAGGTTTACATAACCCATTTCTTTCAGTTCATTCATCCGTTTCGGGACGTCGTCATACAATTCTTTTTGCAAAGAATATATCTGGAGCCCCAGTTTTTTCTTTGCTGATACGACCGGCGCTGATACGGCATTAGCGGCATTTGTCGATCCGGAATTTCCAACCAGCAATCCTCCGGCTGTTAAGAGGGAAGCCTTCTTTAAAAAATCACGTCTGTTTCTCATAAGTATATCTGTTAAACTATTTCTTGAAATAAGACAAACAATATGGATTTCTATATTGATACCAATATAAACGATGCGAAGCTGCTTCCTTATCGTTTACAAAGCTCAATGTTGCCGGGTTCCATTTAACCGCTCTGTTTAATTCACGGGCGATATTTGCCAGGCAGCAAAGCGTATTCGTACTGCAACCCACCTCAACGGGAGCAATCGGATTTTCACGCGAACGTACACAATCAACGAAGTTTTGCATATGAGGTGCGCTTGTTTCATACGTACCGGCCATGCCTCCCTTGTCTTCCGGTTTCTTTTTATTTTTACTTTTCTTTGCTTCTTCTTCCATTCGTTTCTTGTATTCTTCCCACATTTTCATCATTTCTTCACGGCTTGGGGGACGATTGCCGGCTATTTCCGCCGGAACTTTAGAAGGATCGGAACATGCCAGGTAGCCACGAGCTACTTCAATCCAACCTTTATCTCCGATAAACTTAATACCTTGTGCTTCCGGATTATCTTCCAGGAATGGCTGTTCGGTCATAACAATGCCATTCGCATATTTCATGGTTGCATACTGGGCGCCGTTTACGCCTTTGGGATAAAATTCTACCGGGCCTGAACCATCCATGCCGATAGCAGCCTGCGCTATATCAAACATGTGAGCGCCCCAGTCGGCTGTATAGCCATTGCCTGTTTCCTGGTACCATCTCCAGGCTCCCCATAACTGTTCGTTCTGTACGGGGTCGAGGGAGATAGGGGGGCAAAGGTCGGGGTGATAATGAATTTTCGGATCATTCAGCGGCCCCATCCATTGGTTAAAGTTCAAATTGGAGGGAACAGGCATCTCGGGCAAATCTAATGGTTTGGGAGGTTCGCCTACCTTTGCATATATTTTTTCAATATGGCCGATCGCACCATTTTGTACTAATTCGATCGCTTTTTGAAATTCAGCGCTCGAACGTTGCTGGCTGCCGACTTGTAATACGCGCCTGTTATCCCGTACGGCCTTAACCATCGCAAGACCTTCGGCTATCGTATAAGCCAATGGCTTCTGGCAATAGACGTCTTTTCCGGCCTGGCAGGCATGGATTGTGTTTAGTGCATGCCAATGGTCGGGAGTAGCCACTTCTACGGCATCAATGTCTTTACGGGCAAGCAAATCTTCATAAAACTCATATTTATCGCAGCGATTCACCATTTCTTTGGCTGTTTGCCAGGCTTCAATCCGGCGTTTAAAACGCTCTGTTTTCATTGTATCTACGTCGCAGCAAGCCGCTACCTGTACACCCGGGCATGCAGCAAAACCGGCAAAATCCGATAAAGCCTGCTGCCCTAATCCGATAAAACCTAATACCACCCGGTCGCTTGGAGCTATCCTTATGCCATCCATCATCCAGCTTGGAAGAATTGTCAAACTTGCCAGGCCCAGCGTTGATAAGCCTAAAAATTCCCGGCGATTCATACCTTTTTCTGTGTTGTTTTTCATGATTGTTTATTTAAAACGTTTCGACACTAAACTAAGAATACTGTAAAGGTATGAAAAAATAATCCGAAAAACCAAAAGTGTCACAATGACGCAGCGTTAAAATCTGTCAAAGAAACGGAACTTTCAATTATTATGTCGTTATTTGTATACAATACAATACATTAACAGTAACACATTTAATATGAAATTTAAATTATCGTTGGCGTTATCACTAAGTGTATTATTAATGACCGGATGTATTCAAGATGAACCCCTTTCCCCCTATGCAGATATTGATGCTTTTTCTTTACCTGACCAGGTGGCGCTGGGCGCCGCTTCGTTCAATCAGAACAATATCTCCCTCTATGTGAGAAAAGGAGCGGACCTTTCTTCCATAGTCCCGGAAATCAGTATTTCAGAAGGGGCCACCATTGTGCCGGACAGGCTCAGCCCGCAAGATTTCGGCAAAGAAGTTAAGTACACGGTAACGGCTGCCGACGGGAAACATCAACGCGAATACAGTATTCAGGTTATTTCTGTATCACAATACAAATACGATTTTGAATATTGGGAAGAACTGGATATGTATGGCAAATATGAAACACCCGTTGAATACGACCTGGACGGTAAAAAAACAACCCCCTGGGATTCGAGTAACCGGGGTATTAATTATTATGTAAGTTTCACAGACCCCGCCCAGTTTCCTATCCATAAGACAACTGTCTCTGCCGTAGGTCAATACGCAGCAGAAATGATAACGATAAAAGGGCCCGAAAATATTATGGGAATTATGTATATCCCGGTTGCCGCCGGCTCTCTTTTTATCGGTGCGATGAATCCGCTCTATGCGTTGAAAGACCCGTTGCTGGCTACCCAATTCGGGCAACCCTTCCATGACAAGCCGCTTCGTTTAACCGGGAAATATAAATACCGCGCAGGCACGGGCGACTATATCGACCCTAAAGGGAACGCCCGTCCGGGTGTGAAAGACTCATGCGCCATATACAGTGTATTTTACCGTGTAGACAGCGCATCCATGATGTTGGACGGAACCAATATACTGACGCATCCGAATATTGTTTCCGTAGCGATGCTTCCCCCCGATATGAGGGCTGCCAGCCCGGGGACTGATTTCGTGGCATTTGATATTCCTTTTGAAAAGAAATCAAACCATGTGATTGATTTTGAAAAAAACAAGTATAAAATGATGGTTGTTTTTAGTTCCAGTTTCTATGGCGACCATTATGAAGGGGCTATCGGAAGCCGGTTGGTTGTGGATGATGTTGAAGTAGTAATTGAAGAATAAACGTACCCATGAGATCATTTTATATAAAAATATATAGTGCCTTATTGCTGATGATTGCAATAAATGGCGTGGGCTTTGCTCAGGAAAATTTCAAACATTGGGAATATAAAGCATTTGCCGGTTACAATATAGGAGGTGCTACTCCCTTGCCATTGCCTGCCGAGATACGGAAGATCAATTCATGGAGCCCGGGATTTGCCGCTACATTAGCCTTTCATGTGACCCGCTGGATTATGCCCGAATGGGGCGTTACATCCGGATTAGCGATTGATTTAAAAGGCATGAGTATCCGGGCCGACGTAAAATATATGATGACAAGCCTTGTTGTAGGCGAAGGGGATAATACCGGAACATTTACCGGCATGTTTACCGGAAGGAATAAAACAACGACCCGCAACGGCTATCTTGTACTACCTGTATTAGCCGCTTACAAGCCTTATGAAAAATGGACATTCCGGTTGGGAGGTTATTTTGCCTCTCAGCGAGACGCCAATTTCGAGGGAGATGCTTCCAACGGATACATTCGCAATGGCGGTGCGGCGGGAGACAGGATCAATATAGAAAAGGCAACGTTCGACTTTTCGGATGAGGTACGCAAAATAGATGCCGGGTTAATGGCGTCGGCTGATTGGTTCTTTACAAATAAAATGGCTGTAACCGGCCAGCTGTCCTGGGGATTAATCCCTATATTCCCGCCTGATTTTAACGGAATACCCTATAAGATGTATAATGTGTATTTTATGACAGGTATTGCCTATAAGCTCTAACTTTATAACAATATAAAAAAACATGACAACACGAAGAGACTTCCTCCGGCAGGCCGGATTGCTGGGAGCCGGGCTTACATTCAGCCCGTTTATTATCCAAGCCGGTAAAGGCGCTGTTAGCGCAAGTGATAAAATCCGTGTAGGATTGATTGGATGTAACGGTATGGGATTCGGCGACCTGGAGGCATTCCTGCGTAACCCCGAGGTAGAATGTGTAGCCTTGTCTGATATAGATGATGGCGTACTGCAAAAACGGGCGGCCGATGTTGAAAAGGCAACCGGTAAAAAACTCAAACATCTTTATAAAGACTGGCGGAAGCTGATAGAGCATAAGGATATCGATGTAGTGATTGTAGGTACGCCCGACCACTGGCATTGCCTGCAAATGGTGGCAGCCTGCGAAACCGGCAAAGACGTCTATTGCGAAAAACCTATCGGCAACAGCATTGAAGAATGTAATATAATGGTGCGCGCCGCCGAGAAATACAACCGGGTGGTACAGGTAGGTCAATGGCAACGCTCCGACCCTCACTGGCAAGGCGCAATGGCTTTCGTACATAGCGGAAAACTCGGCAAGATACGCACCGTACGCGTTTTCTCCTATCAGGGTTGGTGTCCTTCTATTCCGGTACTTCCCGACGAAGCTATTCCGGCCGGCGTTGATTACGATATGTGGTTAGGCCCGGCGCCTAAGCGTCCGTTCAATCGTAACCGTTACCATTTTACGTTCCGGTGGTTCTGGGATTACGCCGGCGGCTTAATGACCGACTGGGGCGTCCATCTTTTAGATTATGCCCTTTATGGAATGAATGTTACAGCTCCCGAATCCGTTATGGCTTCAGGAGGCAAGTTTGGTTATCCGGACGACGCCTGTGAAACGCCCGATCTTTTACAAACAATCTATACATTCAAGGATTTTACCGTTATGTGGGACCATGCTATAGGCATTGACGACGGAGCTTACGGACGTAACCACGGGCTTGGGTTTGTAGGCGAAAACGGTACGCTTGTTATCGACCGCGGCGGTTGGGAAGTTATCCCCGAAAAAGTAAATGGCGTAGCCCGTATGGAAGCCGTCCCGCTTAACAAGCAATACGGCGAAGGCGGACTAAACCTGCATGTAAAGAATCATCTCGAATGTATTAAAACCCGCAACAGGAATTGTCATGCAAGCGCAGAGATCGGCGCGCATATCGCCAAATTCTCTCAATTAGGAAATATCGCTTACCGTACCGGAAAGAAATTATCCTGGGATGGCAAAACATTCAACGATGCGGCAGCCGATGCCTACCTCGTCAAGCAATACCGGGCTCCCTGGCAATTACCTGTGATTTAATCCGTATTTAATCAGCCGTTTATATATGCCTGTGTATAAACGGCTATGGCTTGGCGGAAGGAAAAAAAACATTATAATGCCTTCAGTAAACCACTATAATGGTTTGGGAAAAAGATCATAATGCTTTGCCGAAAACTATATAATGGTTTACCGAAAGCATTATAGTGATTTTTTCAAGAGATAAACACCTCTCCATCTGTTGGTTAAAAGCAGGTCGTTCAGAATTTCGTTCTCTTGACTTCGTCTATGCTCACCCCAATCACCGGCTTTATTCAGGGCTGAGCATATCTAAATTTTATTTATCCAATATCTACGTTTGCTATCCTCCATTCTACGTCTTCACTTGTTATAGTGGCATACACAACAGATATTCCGTTGCTACAAACGGAATAACCTCCGGCTTAATAAAAAAAGTTATACTTCGTTTAGGCATATTTGCATTTTGCATGTTCTTTCTTATGAAAGACGACTTTTAAATTGTATGCACCATGAGAAATAAAGACCCTGTTATAATATAACAGAAAAAGCCAGTAATAAATATCACATATCATTAATCATTTAAAACCATGTACATGAAACTATTATTAAAAATAGTATTAATAGCGGGCTTATTTTATACACCGTTCGCTTATGCGGAAAGTTATATGCAAGTAGCGATGATAAGCCTGGATTTGAAAAATGCCACAATCGAAGAAGCATTTAAAGCCATTGAAGAACAGACCGAATTTACTTTCTTTTATGACGAAAATGAACTGGATTCAGGCAAAAGAATTGATTTGAAAGTTGATAATGCAAAAATCACTTTCGTTTTAGATAGGATATTAGACAAAAATGTGCTCTCGTACAAAATAACGGATCGCCATATTGTCCTCTACAAGCCCCGCCCGGAAAGGGAAAAGAAACAAAGCGACGCCAAAACAATTTCGCAGCAGGAAATCGTTGTAAAGGGTACTGTGATAGATGAAAATAACGAACCGATAATAGGTGCAAGCGTCGTTGAAAAAGGTACAACAAATGGGATTATGACCGATATCGACGGGCGGTTCTCTTTAAAAGTAAAGGCAGGCGCCGTCTTGCAGGTTTCATTTGTTGGATACAATATGCAGGAAGTGGCTGCCGGGAACGCATCCGACCTCCGGATAGTAATGAAAGAAAATTCTACCCTGTTAGAAGAAGTAGTGGTAGTGGCTTACGGAAAACAGAAAAAAGTTTCCATAACAGGTTCTATTGCATCTATTCAGACACAGGAACTCAAACAGAGTCCCTCGGCCAACCTCTCGGCTTCACTGGCCGGGCGTTTACCGGGGCTGACGTCTATGCAAATTTCCGGACGGCCCGGCGCCGACAATGTGAATTTGCATTTACGCGGGAAAGGGACAACAAACGGTTCGGACCCGCTGATTATGATCGACGGCGTGCCGCGCAGCAATATCAGTACGCTCGACCCGAACGAAATCGCCTCTATTTCCATACTGAAAGACGCTTCCGCGACGGCCGTTTTCGGTGTGCGTGGAGCCAATGGCGTGATACTGATCACCACCCGTCGCGGCGAAGTGGGTAAAGCCGAATTAAACGTTTCGTTAGACTATAGCGGACAGTCATTTACGGTCATCCCGCGGCACTTACATTCGTATACGTATGCCGAACTGCAAAACGAAGCTGCCGCCAATAGCGGGCGTTCCTTGCCTTTTACGCCCTATATGATAAACAAATACAAGGATGGGAGCGACCCCGTATTTTACCCGGACCGTGATCTTTTCAAGGAGTATTATAACGAACTTTCACCCCAGACACGTATCAATGCCAATATGAATGGCGGTATAGAAAAACTGAAATATTTTATTAATATCGGCTATATCGGACAGGGAAGTAATCTGAAAACCCAGAAAAATACAGACCTGGGCTATGATCCCGCCTTTAAAATGAACCGTTATAACTTCCGCGGAAACCTGGACTTCGAAGCGGCTAAAAATCTGAAAGTATCATTAAACCTGGCCTCTTACCTGCAAAAGGCAAATTCGCCGAATGCCAATACATTGTTCTATGATGATGTGGATTATCTGGTTTCCGACGTATTAACGCATATGATGGGAGCCAACCCCACAGAACCCGGTCCCCTCACGGCTGAAGGTTATACTACCCCCGACGGTACGCCGGTTCTTCCCGGAATGGTAGTAGGGCAGGGGCCCGAACAGGGCAGAAGCATCTTTGGCGAATTAAACAGGATGGGCTACCGGTCGGAATCCAATGCCGTCTTAAATTCTTCCCTTGTTGTAGACTGGGGACTTGATTTTGTAACGAAAGGATTAAGTGCCAAAGCGATGGTTTCTTATGACTCAGACGCCAGGACCATAACCGATGGGGCGGTAATACCGCGCATCTATTATTACCAGGCAGGACGCGAAGAAGGAGAATCCTCCTATTATACCGATATTACGGGCGAATCGGCGCAAGACCAGATTAAGTTGTACAAAGGGATGAAAGCTTCTTATTATACCAATATGCAATTCTCTCTTAACTACGCCCGCGCCTTCGATAAACATGATATAACCGGTATGGTACTGATGCAGCGCGATAACTGGGACGTTGTAGACGCCAATCTGCCTTACAACATTCTTGGTATGTCGGGACGTTTCACCTACGGCTACGACAGCCGTTATTTTGCCGAAGTAAACCTGGGTTACAACGGCTCGGAACAGTTTGCACCGAAAAACCGTTTTGGTTTCTTCCCGGCATTTTCAGCAGGATGGGTTGTTTCAAATGAAAAATTCTTAAAAGACAATCCCGTTCTTACAAACCTGAAGCTCCGCGCTTCTTACGGCGAAGTAGGTAATGACAAATTAGGCGAGGCGCGTTTTCTCTATCTCAGTTCCAATACCGAAACCGGTGAAACCGATCAAATAAAGCTTGTCACTCCATCATTGGGACGCCAAAAGGTCATCGTTCAGGGCCTGGTAGGCAACGATGCGTTGCAATGGGAAGTGGCCAAAAAACAAAATTACGGTGTGGATTTACAATTCCTGGGCGTCCTGTCTCTCGGCTGCGATATATTTTTTGAGAAACGAAGCGACATTCTTATCAATCGCGGAACGGTGCCTGAGTTGCAAGGCGTAAAGTTAGGCAATTTACCAAAGGTTAATATGGGGATCGTAGAAAACAGGGGATTTGAACTGGAAGCCTCTTATATGAAAGTATTCAACAAGGATTTTTCAGTCAATCTCCGCGGGAATTACGCATTCAACCGTAATGAAGCCATTTTCATGGATGAAGCAACGCTTTCTGAAGATTATTACTACCGTACCCGTACCACCGGTTTCAGACTTGAACAACCTTTTGGTTACGAAATAGACCGCAGCAACGGAAGCGGTTATATCTCAACGCAGGAAGAATTGGATAACTTACCCGAATACAGGGTCGTTTCCGGTGCGCCACGCCTGGGAGATTTCGTATACAAAGACTTGAATGAAGACGGTATCGTGGATGAAAAAGACCAGGTTCCGATAGGTTATTCGAATGTTCCCGAGATTTCGTACGGATTCAGCGCCTCCATTAATTGGAAACAGTTTGATTTTTCATTCCTTTTTTCCGGTATAGCCAATGTTTCAATGTCATACCCCGGATTCAGATACAATGAAGAGATGGCACAGCATGGCTGGACACAGGAACGTTACAACACGGGAGGACAGATTGACTACCCTGCGCTGGCGCCCGGTAATCAGAGTTCAAGCTATATAGGAAACAGTTTCTTTATACTTAACCGTTCGTTCCTGCGCCTGAAAACAACGGAAATCGGATACACCTTCCCCAAAGAAATCTTTAAAAGTACCGGTATCAATAAAGTCAGGATTTATGCCAGTGGTAACAATTTATTGACTTTTACCAAAATGAAGACGAAATACCTTGATCCCGAACAAGAATCAGGAGGCGCCTTCCCATTAACAAAAATGGTAAATATTGGTATTAATGTTACATTCTAAACATGAAAATTGATAATCATATGAAAAAATATAGTTTACTGATAACGCTCTCTTTCCTGATATGCAGCGCCTGTACGGATGTGCTCGATATGGCGCCCGATGGCAAACTGACCATGGAAGAGATTTATGGAGATCCGGACAAAGTTGAATCCTTAGTGTCTTCGATTTACAGCGGCTTGCCCAACAAGGGGTTTGGATATGCTTTCGTTACGCCTGCGCCTACCGCTTTAAGCGATGACGGATGGGATTCTTCGGGCGATGTAGAATCCGGTTATGTCTCTTACGAGATTTATGTCAATAAAGCCTCGGCCTCGCATCATCCGTTAGTTGAGATTGAGCGTAAGGACCTCGGTATTAACAACTGGAAATTTTGGGGAAATTACTGGACGCAGATCCGTTTATGTAATCAGTTTTTACAGAATACGGATGAAATGGCGTTCAAAAGCGACGCAAGTAAAAAACGCTTAGTAGCTGAAGTGCATGTGCTGCGTGCATTTTATTATACCGAAATGATAAAATGGTTTGGCCGCGTACCTTTACTGGATGAGGTAATACCTTTCGACGCCGATTTTTCCCTGCTGGAAAGAAAGCCGGTATATGAGATTGCCGGATTTATTGCAGAAGACTGCAACTTCGCCTTACAGACCAATGAGCTTCCCTGGCGTATTATCTCCGAAAGCGAAACGATGCGCGTCACCAAAGCCCTTGCCTTAGCGCTGAAAAGTACGGCTATGCTTTTTGCCGCAAGCCCTTTGCACAATGAAAATCAAGACCAGGGCCGCTGGGATACAGCTTATCAATATTGCAAAGAAGCCGTTACACAGTTGAGAACGAATGGTTACGAGCTTTTCAAGACTTGCACGCAGCCACAGGTGTTCGGAACGTACAATGGCGCCGCTTACCATCAGCTTTTTTGCCAGAAAGCAGACTATGCGGCAGCGCCCCGCGATAAGGAAACGATTTACCAACATAACAGAAATGTCGGATGGGCGAATCTGCTTTGGCACCTGAATTATATCTCGAGCGGATTTGAAAATACGGCCCGCGTAGGAACCGTACCTACACAGGAATTAATCGACGCTTATGAAACGATAGACGGGCAACCCGTATTGGATTTGGCAAAACCCTATACGGACGAAAAGCACCTTACGCCTAATTACAACCCGAAGAATACGCTTTATGACCCGAAGAACCCGTATGCAAACCGCGATCCGCGCATGTATGCTACCGCCTATATGAACAACGATACGATTATCTGGGAAAACGAAGTATATACAATCGACGCTTATGTGGGAGGAAAATGTGAAATACGTACAGCTACCGGGCAAAATCATACGCGGACAGGTTATTTCCACCGCAAGTTCATTATGCCCGGAGCTACAGCGTCTCAAGGTACTACAAACGCGCCGCATAAATTTTACCGCCTGGGAGAAATGCTACTCAATCTGGCCGAAGCGGCCAATGAAGCCGGACATACGGACGAAGCGCTGGCTGCCTTGAATGAAGTGAGAGGCCGTGTCAATATGCCACCCGTCGCTACGGCGTCGAAAGACGAATTGCGCATCCGTATCCATAACGAACGCCGGGTGGAATTTGCCTTTGAAGAAAACCGCTACTTTGATATGCGCCGTTGGTGCAAACCCAACGGGGATTTAGGCGCGTTTTGTAAATATCTGACGGCTATGTGGATTACTAAAAATCCTGACGGCACGTTTACGTATGAACGCAAAAATGTATGGGATACGGAGCGGGGCGGCTGGCGCAACAGAGATTTACTCCTGCCGTTACCATTGGCTGAGGTCTCTCGTTTGGAACCGCTGACCGGTAAAAAATGGCAAAATCCGGGTTGGTAAAACGGGATGGTATATGATTATTAACAAAAAAAAAGAACATTTCATTCTGATAATTATGCAAAAAATAAAATATTATATGATTTGTGTCTGCTGCCTGTTGGCTGGTGCGGGAATAAATGCACAAACCGACTCGTTGCAAACCATCCCGGCAGAAGCGAACGGCGACAGGGTGAGCCTGGGATATTTTTCCCAACCGGCAACATCCATAACCGGCGCAGTAGAAACAGTATCGGGTAAAACGCTTGAAAAAACGCCTGCGGCGAACCTGGGATTGTCATTTGCGGGGCGTTTCACCGGGCTCAATACGATTGAATCCTTTTCGGAGTTATCCAATGCGACTGTGCTAAAATTCATCCGCGGTATTTCCACCGTGAACGGTACGGACCCGTTGGTTATTATTGATGGCGTTATCGGCCCGACGGACAACTGGGATTATCTTACCCCGCACGAAATTGAACGTATTTCAATACTCAAAGACGGCGCCTCTACAGCTATTTACGGCATGCAGGGCGCAGGCGGCGCAATTATTATTACTACGAAACGCGGCGCTATCGGGAAAACGGATATCGAAGCCTATTTCGACCAGTCTCTTCAGCAAATTACACGTAAGCCCCGGTTCGTTTCTTCAGCGGAATATGTGGCATTACGTAATCAGGCAGGGATAAACGATGGCCTGGGCGCTTATTCACAGTTCAGCCAGAGCGCGGTTAACGGGTTTAATGAAAACAACAACCCTTTATATCCAAACAACGACTGGTACTCTATGTTTGTAAAAGAATTTGCTCTTATGCAACGGGCAGGAGTAAACATTTCGGGTGGTTCGGAAAAAATCAGGTATTTTTCAAATCTGAACTATACCCATCAGAATTCGCCTTTGAAAGTAGAAGATGAACCCAATCGGAAATATGACCCGACTCCGGCTATACACAGCATCAACTTCCGTTCTAACATTGATGTGAAACTGAATAACTATCTGACCGGCTTCCTGCGTTTGAGTGGAAATGTAGACTATGAACAAACGGCACAGCAGATAAATTCGCATCTCTATTCTCATGTCTTCTATTTACCGCCTACTATGTATGGCCCGCTTACGCCTCCCGACGCAGAAAATCCCGAATTGGGCAACCAGGTAGTTACTACCGACCAGGAATCCTTCCCTGTCTATGGCCTGCTCAACCGGGGAGGATATAACCGGTGGTTTCAGACGAGTATTATGTCGCAGGCAGGGCTGACCATGAATCTGGATTTTCTTACCAATGGACTTTCCTTGTCGGGCTTAATGGCATACCAGACACATTCAACCAGTCTTACAAGTACCCATCAGAATTTTGAACGCCGGATACGCAGCGATAAATATGACGTACTCGAATTCTCCCAAAAAGGCACAGACGAAAATACGCCGTTGACTTACGCTAAAATGTCGCAATTTTCGTACAATCTGAACCTGTTTGCACACCTCGACTACAATCGTACGTTCGATAACCATAGTATTAGCGCAATGGCTTATATGCTGTACTTATCGCAGGAAAAGGAATTTTTGGAAAATACGGTTTCTACCTCCACTATTGGAAGCGAAATTTTGCCTTATAAAAGGCATAATATGGCTGTATCTGTACAGTATGGCTTTAAGAACCGTTATTTCCTGAAAGGAGATTTGGGCTATACCGGTTCCGAACAGTTTGCTCCCGGATACCGTTATATTACTACGCCTGCCATTTCCGCCGCATGGATTGCATCGGACGAAGATTTTCTGATCGGCAATGAACTCCTTACGTACCTGAAATTACGTGCGTCTTACGGAATTAATGCCAATGATCAGCTTGGCGACGACCGCTTCATGTACCTTGACTATTATGATTCGGAAGGTACTGAAGGGCTGAAAGGCAATCCGTTTCTAACGGCTGAAAAAATCAAAAAACAAAACTATGGGGTTGATTTCAGTTTGTTTCACGATCTTCGTTTTCAGTTGGATTATTTTATTCATCGTACGGACAATATGCTCATCAGCAGCGAAGGGATAACTCCTATTTACCAAGGAATACAACTTTCAAATTATCCGAAACTAAATAATGGAGTTATGAAAAATTCGGGTCTTGAAGCATCCGTCATGTATCAAAAACAAATCAACAAAGATTGGGGCGTATTTGCAGGTGCAGGTATACACAGGAATAAAAACGAAGTGATTAATGCCAATGAAATGAAACGTGGCGAAGGCTATAAATACCAGCATTTTATCGAAGGTTTCAGCGTAGGACAGAATTGGGGTTATCTGATTGATAAAAGCAATGGAAACGGTTATATAAATACGGCTGAAGAATTGGCTGATGCCACCCGCATGTATAATATGACGGGAACAGGAAAACCGCGTTTGGGAGACTTCCTGTTTCAGGATATTAGCAGAGACGGGAAAATTGACGATAAAGACCTGGCGCCGATCGGCTACAGCCGTATTCCTGAAATATATTATAATTCCAACCTCGGATTTACTTACAAAGGGTTTGAACTCAGCGCTCTCTTTCAGGGAACAGCCCGTTCTTCCGCCGTGATAGACTCCCCGGGCGTGGTAGAAAACATGTATGAAGGATATTTTTCAGATATACACATGAATGCCTGGACGCCCGAACGGTACGCCAATGGCGAAACAATCAGTTTCCCGGCTTTGTCGCTGAGTACTTCTACAAGTCACTCTTACAACGAATTCTTTATAATGAATACAAGCTATTTACGTTTGCGTAACCTGGAAGTTGCCTACACCTTGCCGGCCACTGTTTCAAAATTAGTTGCTGCAAAAAATATCCGTATTGCATTGAATGCACAGAATCTGTTCACTATCGACCATATGAAAACGAAGTACATTGATCCTGAGACTGCCAGGATGAATCTTTTTCAGCCCTACCGTGTGTATAACATCGGGATAAGCATGATTTTTTAAAATTTATAATTTAAAAATAAATATGAAAAACAGAATTTATAGTATACTAACAGCTGTGCTGTCTGTAATAAGTTTTACGGCATGCGTTGATCTGGATATGCCATCAGACGGACGCGTACAACTGGAAGATATTTTCGCTTCGGAAATAAAAATCCGGAATTACTACGGTACCTGCCTGGGGTTGGTGCCCAATATCGGCTTTACTTACGGCAACTATCCCACGCCGCTTGCTTCCTTTTGCGACGAAGCAGAAGACGTAAGCGACCGGAGTAGCAGCCTCGTGTATGATTGGTATGTAGGGGGTACCTCTTCTAATTATAATCCGCTTACGTTCAATAACGATCCATGGGCGCATTATTTTCAGGCAATCCGCCGTTGCAATACCTTTTTGCAACAAATTGAAGCGTCTACAGTGGAAAATCTGAACCAAACGGAACGCAGCGGCTGGATTGCCGAAATAAGGGTAATCCGGGCCTTTTCATACTTGCAATTGATTAAGCGTTATGGCGGCGTTCCTTTGATTGATACGCCTTATGAAGTAACGCATGACTTTTCTGCAGATAAACGTGCGTCATTTGAGGAGGTTGCCGATTTCATTATACAAGAATGCGACGCCGCGCTGGCTACTCCGGAAAGCGAAGGGCAAATGGTGGGTTTTCTTTGGAAACGAAGGGATGAACAACGAAAAAAGATACCGCGCGCTTTTGCTCTTGCCGTAAAATCGCAAACAGCGCTGTATGCCGCAAGCCCGCTCTGGTATGAAAGCGGCAGCAAATATACGTGGGAAAAAGCGGCCGAAATTACAAAAAGCGCACTTGATAAATGCCTTGAAAACGGCTATCAATTATATGACACGCAGGTAGACGAGAGCGTAGCGCAGAATACGTATGCTTACTACTTTATTCAACGTTCCGATCCGAGCCGCTCGGTTGATAAGGAAACTATTTTTGAATCGAACCTGGTCACAAACGTTTGGGAATATGCGGGAACACCCGTTTGGGAAGGCATGGAACGCGCAGGCGCATGTCCTTCGCAGGAATTGGTTGATTCGTATGAAACCAGTAACGGGCAACCTGTTTTGGATTTGAATGAGCCTTATCTGGATGCGAATCATTTACAACCGAAATATAATACGAATAATACGCTATATGATCCTGCCAATCCGTATGCCAATCGCGACCCGCGTTTCTATGCTTCCATTTACTATAACAACTCAGACCGTACGCTGCGTGGGAATTTAACAAAAACAATTGTTCCGATACCCTGGTATCCTGCCTCCCGGAACAATATAGATGTTACGGAAAACGAAGACGGTTCGATAACATTCAAAACAGTAGGAGACGACCCCTGGATTACAACGGATTATACAGGCGAGGAATTGCCGCCGAATGAAAAACGGCTGATCTCGTTTGAATATAAAAGCAATAAACCGTTGGTTGGAGGAGACATGGCTATGTTTTTCTTCTGCGGTGATTGGGGCGTTTTTCAGCACTTGCCCAATCCGTTTTTTGAAGTACCGCAGGCTTCCGACTGGACAAGGATTGAATACGACCTTTCGGAAGCTATCGAAACGTTTGGTTTCAGTAAAAGCCCGAAAGACTGGTTGCGGTTTGACCCGGGTGCAAATGAAGGATTGGAGATAACCATCCGCAATTTCCAGATGGAATCATTCACGCCGCCCCCTCCTGCTATGCTTGTAGAAACGTTTGTGGGAGGTAATTGCGCTATTTCCGAGAACGTAACCAATACACGTTTTACACGCACCGGTTACTATCTGCGTAAGTTTAATAATTATCGTTCTAATGTGAATGTGGATGCAGATGGCTGCATGAAACTGTTCCGTCTGGGCGAATTATACCTGAACTTTGCCGAAGCCGCCTGTCAGGCACAAGGCCCTGACGCCGTAATTGGCGGAATGTCGGCGCGTGAAGCGGTTAATGCCATCCGTACACGGGCAGGAATGCCCGGGCTGCCGGCAGGAATGTCAAATGATGAGTTTGAAAAACGTTACCGCAACGAACGCCGCATAGAGTTAGCCTTTGAAGAACATCGTTTCTTTGATACCCGCCGTTGGAAAATACTGAATGAAACAGATGGTTTTGTAACAGGTATGAAAATTACCAAAAACGCCAACGGGGCATTCAATTATGAACGCATAAAAATGGTAAGCCGGCAAACCGCCGCCGACAAATACCTGATCTTCCCCATCTGGCAATCGGAAGTGGCTAAAATGGGCGATTATACAGGAGGAAACTGGCAAAATCCGGGTTGGTAAAATCATGTAATTGAAAGAGTGAATAAATCCGATACTTGGGAATTATTATAAACGCCAAGTATCGGATTTTTCCATGAAAGAAAATAGTTAATAGAATTAATAGAAGTTACCTATTAATATGGCCATATATTTTATTAATTATAGAAATATGTATAAGAGGATACTTATATAAAAAAATATGATGACAAATAAAAAAGCGATTTTGGGAATGTTGGTGGCAATGGTTATGTCACTTGGAGTTCTGCAAGGAATGGGTGTTCAAAAGAAAAGTGAAAGTGTTAATTTGCAACAAGCATGGACAATTGCGTGTTACGAGTCTGAAGCGAGTTTGGGCCATCAACTGGTGGGTTGTGCAGTGACTGCCGGAATAGGTTTTGCATATGGTAATGTTGCGGGATTTGTAGTCGCATTATGATATTGGAAAACATTAAAATCATAAGAGATGTTTTGACAGGCAATAAACCTGCTGGTCGTCTTGCGGTATTGCCATTCTTGTGGATACCTATCGGGGCTGTAGGTTCTATTTTGAGAAATGAATCGGAAAATTCTTTCCGAATAAAGTTTGTTGTTTTTGTCATTATTTATCTCATTTTTACAATTTTTTCATGCTTGATATTCAATAAAGTAATAGCATCAAAACAATTAAAGTTGTCAAATAAGAGAAGTTATATTTATTTGTCAATAATTGTATTGCAATTTTTTTTGTTGATGATGCCTTATCTCGTACAGATACTCGTTTCTTGGGAAAGTTTATTTTTGACGGTTCCTATCAGTCTTGTTATTACACTTATTTGTACAATTATGATGATAAAAGAAAACGAGAAACTTGTTGAGAAAAAATAACTAACAAAAGAAGGAAAGTGTTTGCCAATACTTTGGCATAACGTTTTGAGTTAATCGGCACTTGGTTGTCGGGCGGTATTGGTTTTTATATCGCATGGCTTATTATTTGCTTTATGCGTGGAAAAGAAAATTTCACATCGAAAAATTGCAAACTAATCGGTATATATTCGCTAATCGTGTTTCTAATTATTTTGTCTGCTGCTTATGTATAGGCATTTATATCAACAACATTTATAGAATGAAAAAAATAGTATCTGTTATAGAAAAACTGCCTGTATGATCTTTGCAGGGATAATCTTGTTGGGTAATGTGCAAACTCTAACTCTTGGCGACCAGGTAGAATTGTTAATAGAAAATCCTACCGTTAAACTGACTATAAATTTGATGCGTTATTCGCCTATTCCTTATTATCTGATTGTTGCGGTTTTAATCCGTTACATATATCAAGTAAACTACTTGTATTCGGCCCTATCTGTGGCAGTTCCAATAGGTGCAATTTGGTCGATAACAGAATTAGTGAATTTTTCCATCAAATAAATGGCATATAAACAAAAAAAACATGTTTCAACAACAACTGCGACAACACCAATGGGAATCTTTTAGCCGAAATTCAATGTTTGAACGAAATTTGGCTATAAGGATATTTATATACGTTATGTACGGATTTTTGGCATTAGAAATGCTTGGTTTTGGATTTTTTCTTGACAAGATTTTATTACAAACAGACACCTATGAACGAGCGATAGATACTTTCAACTCTTTCTTACCTTATATTTTTGTTTTTGATTTTGTCGTTAAATTTATATTTAAGACAAAAGAATCAATGCAAATTATACCATATCTTACTTTGCCCATAAAAAGAAACCTATTGTTTGACTTTCTTCTACGAAAAGAATTTACAAACATTTGGAACTTTTATATTTTGTTTTTGGTTATCCCATTTGCATTTAAGGCTGTTATGCCGTTCTATAGTTTTCCTGCCACAGTGTTGTATGTTTTGCTTATCTATCTTTTATGTATCACAAACAGCCTTGTGTTAAACATCATTAATAATCTGATTAGTCGTAGTTTTTGGTTTTACATTGTGGCTGCTATTCGAGTAACTTTTCCATTTTTCTTGGTTTTTGTCTGTAAAATTAAATTAGGGTATTACCTTACTCTGTTAGTGGATATGTATCTAAATTACAATTTGTGGATTTACGCTGCTTTCGCCGTTATTTTTGCTGCTTTATGGTTTATAAACCGTTTGCAGATGCGTAGCATATTGTACTACGAATTGCAAGGAGACAAAATAGATAAGATTTCTTCATTTTCAAGTTTAACTTTTTTGAATAAATTCGGAACCATCGGTGATTTTATCAGTTTGGAGTTAAAAATGATTTTTCGCTCACCACGATTAAAACAGAAAACGGTTTTTCCAGGAATTTTAATCAACGGATTCTTTTTCTATATGTTATATTCCGCAGACAATGTTTTTGCTGTCGGCGGACAATTCTTTTTCTTTTTCTATGGAATATTTTCCATCGGATTTTTGGGGTTGGTAATGGGGCAATTTCTTTTTACATCAGAATCGTCCTTTTTTGACGGATTAGCCTCTCGCAAAGCATCTATATTTGAACTTCTGAAAAGCAAATACATTTTATACAGTTCGTATTCGTTGTTAATCACGTTATTATTGTTGATACCCGCATTTCAAGGAAAAATAAATGCGTTGTTGTTACTGTCGTTATTTTTTTATGTAATAGGTTCTATTTACTTTCTTATTTTTCAAAATGCTGTTTATAACAAAACTTATCTTGACCTTTTTGATAAAGGAATGTTTAATTGGGAAGGAACATCAGGTAATACATTTATTATATCAATGTTTGTGATGTTTGTACCTGTTGTTTTATTAGTGATACTCAATGTTATTTTTGGGGAAATAGTAACTTGTTGCTTTATGCTGTTCACAGGATTAGTGTTTACACTTACTTCAAAATATTGGCTTGCATGGACTTACAAACGTTTCTTAAAACGAAAACACAAAAATATGGAAGGATTTAGAAGTAATTAAATATTGAAAATTTATGGAATTGCAAATACAAAACTTGATTAAAAAATTTGGAAATAATATTGCATTAAATATCTCCGAGTTAAATATTCCGAAAGGTACTCTTTTAGGATTAGTGGGCAACAATGGCGCAGGCAAAACAACATTGTTTCGTCTAATTTTAGATTTACTGAAAGCAGACAACGGCTATGTGCTTAACAATGGTCTTGACGTGAGCAAATCAGAATTTTGGAAATCCCATACCGGCTCATTTATAGATAGCCGTTTCCTTATTGAGTTTTTGACACCCGAAGAATATCTTTACTTCGTTGGAGAAGCTTATGGACTAAACAAAGAAACTGTTAATGAGCGATTGCAGCCTTTCAGTCGTTTTATGAACAACGAAATTTTTGGACACAAAAAATATATCAGAAATTTTTCGTCAGGAAATAAGCAAAAAATTGGCATTATAGCGGCGATGATGATTCATCCCGAAATATTGATTTTAGACGAGCCATTCAACTTTTTAGACCCGTCATCTCAAATTGAAATTAGGGATATAATTTTGAAGATGAATCAAGAATTTAATACAACGGTATTAATATCAAGTCATAATTTAAGTTACACTACTGATATATCTTCTCGTATAATTTTATTGGAAAATGGTATTGTCAAAAAAGATTTAAATAATTCCGCAGACGTTCTAACGGAATTAAATGAGTATTTTATTCTGCAAACAAATGTTTAGTTTTATATAAATGAGCAAATTAAATATAGAGATCCTTCGTGAAATCTATTTTTCCATCAGATGAAAGACGGCGGTCGGCTGTTTAACCGCGCTGATATGGAACAGGAGCGTAATGTGGCCATTATCGGCAGGAATGTAGCCTTTACGCTGTTTGGGAATAGGGAAGCGCTGCATGAACACATCCACATTGCAGGACTGTTCTATAAGGTTGTTGGCGTCCTGAAAAACGAAGATATTTTCAGTTCGGCAGAGATTAATTCAAGCTATGTGCCCTTTTCAAACTATCAGCGCAATATCAACGGCACACCCGGATTTAACGCATTTTGCCTGTATCTTGTACAGGCTTACCGGACTTGTGACAGGAAAAAGTGTTTTGCTGTTTATCGACTGGCTGCTTTCCATGGCGAAAGACCATACGTTTATGCAGCATACATCGCTGGACGTCGGCGTGGCTTTCATGGCGCTGCTGGTGCTGATTCTTGCCGGCGTAATGGCCGGGGCTTTCCCGGCGGCGAAAGCGTCATATAAAGATTGGCGTCGATACGGTAGTCAATACCGGATGTTTTTAATAACTTTGTACGTTTTCCCTGATATATATTATATACATTTCCCTCAATAAACTAAATCAAATGAAAAATATCGAATCACAAAGTACCTTCAAAAAACTTATTTCATGCATTTTTACCGTAACCTGCCTGTCGGTCTCCCTTTCATGCGAATCGCAGGAACACACGGATAAAGACATTTGTCAACTATATGAATTAAGTATAAAGAACGACCGAATCTTACTTAAACAAGACCTGGTGCGCGGTGGTACAATCAGCTATCTTTCGGAAGTGAAACAGCCACGCAATCTGGTCAATATTGCCGATGAAGGGCGTTATATACAGCAATCCTATTATGCCGGAAAGGCCGTAGACCGGCAGGCCGAAGGACAGTCGCCCTCTTGGTCGCCTTGGCCGTGGAACCCGATTCAGGCAGGCGATTACGCCGGCAAACGCGCACGGATACTTGACAAATGGCAAACGCCTGGCGGTACCTATATAAAGTGCATCCCCATGCTATGGGATATGGACAACGAACCCGCACAGGCCTATATGGAGCAATGGACTACCCTTCAAGGCAATATGGTAATGGTACGCTGCCGGTTGACGTGCCATCGCACAGATGATATATACGATGAAGGAATGGCTAATGATCAGGAAATCCCTGCCGTATACCTGATTTCCGCACTCGGCAACCTGTATTCTTATTTCGGAGATACCCCCTTTACCGGCGAGCCGGTTGAAAATCCGGAAGTGGTTCATCTCGAAGATGGCTTTTGGGGTATTTATGATTCAACAACCCGCAAAGTCTGCTCGGAAAAATGGATGGCATTTATAGATGAGTCCGGTTGGGGAGTCGGTGTTTATTCACCGATGGCAACCAAATTCTTAGCCGGTATGTTCGGCCAACCGGGCGAAGAATGTAACGATATTTCTACCGGCTATATCGCTCCTGTTTATGTGGAAAAATTAATGAAAAATTCCGTCTTGGACTACCATTATTACTTAATAGTAGGAACCCTGGACGAAATAAGAGCAAGCGTCTACCGCCTTCACGAAAAAGAATAATTTAAACACTTTCCCCAAAAGCAGAAATGAGCAGCGTATAACTCAATTCTACTTTAACACATTAACAGGGAAAGATACGAAAGAATATAAGACCGGGAGGAAAAATAAGCA
>JAISXD010000016.1 GCA_031270665.1 Tannerellaceae bacterium
AAAAAGAACAGTGAAAGAAATAGTGGGGAAGATACTTTAATCCTCCCCACATCTTTACTCGAAAGTTATTGCTTTTGCAAGATGCGATGCTAAGGCACTGTAACGAAATAATATATACATTTAAAATAAATTCTTACTTATTTTGATGCGGTTGAACTAAAAAAGAACAAATAATTGGTTGTTATATCAGTAAAAGCATTACTTTTGTGCCTCATAAATAGATGAGAAAGAAAAAGAATGGATAAGGTTAGTTATGCGTTGGGGTTAAGTATTGGGAATAATTTTCAGAACTCAGGCATTAAAGGTATTCAGATAAACGATTTTATCAAAGGCATGACAGATGTCCTGGATGGTAAAGAGCCGGATATTCGTTATGAAGAAGCAAAACAGGTTATCAATGATTATTTTGCAAAACTTCAGAAAGAAAAACTGGAATTAAATAAGAAAGCGGGGGAAGAGTTTCTGCTGATCAATAAAAAGAAAGCAGGCGTGGTGGAACTGCCGAGCGGACTGCAATATGAAGAGCTGAGGAAAGGAACCGGAGTGAAACCGAAGGCTTCCGATAAAGTAAGTTGCCACTATCACGGAACGTTGATCAACGGGACCGTATTCGACAGCTCCCTACAGCGGGGCGAACCTGCCGTGTTTGGCGTTTCGCAGGTGATACCCGGTTGGGTAGAGGCGTTACAATTAATGGAAACGGGCGCTAAGTGGAGGCTGTTCATTCCCTCTGGTTTGGCATATGGCGAAAGGGGAGCCGGAGAAAGTATCGAACCAAACAGCACATTGATTTTTGATGTAGAATTATTGGATATAGTAAAATAATTAATGAATAAAAGAACAATGAAAAAAATTAGTGTATTTGTTGCCGCTGCTATCGTAGCGGTAGGTGTTTCTGCAACATCTTGTGATTCTAAGAAAAGTGTAAACCTAAAGACATCAGTAGATAGCGCCAGCTATGCATTGGGTTTGGCTAATGGCGAAGGATTCGCCGCCAATCTGAAAACGGTTCCGGGAAAACCGATTAACATCGACCTGTTATTGGCCGGAATGGAACAAGGTCTGAAGAGCGATACCGGTAGTTATAAAATGGCAATTGCCGAAGCACAGAACTTTATACAGACTTATTTTATGCGTGCACAGGCAGAGGAGTTAAGCAACGTTAAAGCCGAAGGGGAAAAGTTTCTTGAAGACAATAAAACGAAAGCCGGCGTTATTACCACCGAAAGCGGTTTACAATATCAGGTAATTACCGAAGGTACCGGAGAGAAGCCTACAGCAGAAGACCGTGTGAAAGTACATTATACCGGAACATTCCTTGACGGAACAGAATTTGACAGCTCATACGGCCGCGGCGAACCTGCTGAATTTGGCTTAAATGGCGTTATCAGAGGCTGGACGGAAGGTATTCAGATTATGCCGATAGGCTCGAAATATATTTTCTGGATTCCTTCAGACCTTGCTTATGGCGACAGAGGCAGCCAGAATATTAAACCGGGCAGCACATTGAAATTTGAAGTAGAACTGCTGGACATTGTTAAGTAAGCGATAAACTTGCAAAAAGCTATATAAAGTGAGGGAAATATGCTAAAAAGCATATATTCCTTCACTTTTGTTGTTTATTATAGACTTTTTTCTTTCAATATGATATATGATTTAAAATTAATACATACTTTTGATAATTCAATATATATGACATAAAAACAAAACTACTGCAACAATGGAAAAAATAGACAAATTAGACAGGCAGATTTTAAATATTATCTCTAAAAATGCACGTATTCCTTTCAAAGACGTTGCTGAAGAGTGTGGTGTATCACGCGCAGCGATTCATCAACGGGTACAACGGATGATGGATATGACTGTGATTACCGGATCGGGATACCAGTTCAATCCTAAAAGCCTGGGATTTAATACCTGTACGTATATCGGAGTGAAATTGGAAAGAGGTTCTATGTATAAAGACGTAGTGCCTGAGTTTGAGAAAATTCCGGAAGTAGTGGAATGTCATTTTACTACGGGCCCCTATACGATGCTGATTAAATTGTATGCAAGAGATAATGAACATTTAATGGAATTGCTAAATTCACGTATCCAGGAAATACCGGGCGTAACGGCTACCGAGACATTGATTTCGTTACGCCAGAGCGTGAAACGTGAGATTCCTATTCTCGACACAATGGAATAACCTGTAAATATGTTGTATATACGCTTGTGTTTGTTTTTTGTTTGTTTTCTCCTTTCTTTTGAAGCGCTTTGTGGGGAAAGTTATGGTTTTCGTGTTTATTTAAAAGATAAAGGGAATTCGGGCTATACCGTTGACCAACCGGAATCCTTTTTATCCGAAGCCGCTATCGACCGGCGTTTGAGGGAAGGAAAAGGGGCGGACGAATCAGACCTCCCTATAGCATCTTCTTATATGGAAGTATTAGCGTCTACGGGTAGTGAACCGGTTGTGCAAAGCCGTTGGTTCTCAACGGTTGTCGTAATGGCGGAAGACAGCGCTATTGTAGAACGGTTACAGGAGTTGCCTATGGTTGATTCCGTAAAATGGGTATGGAAGGGCAGGAGAAACCCTGCAATAGAGGATGTACGTGATACTTCCCGTTTATGCCCCTCCGACGGTGTTTTAAAATCACGATACGGATATGCGGAGAAGCAAATAGAAATGCTCAACGGTGTCAAACTGCATGAAGAAGGATACCGGGGTAAAGGTATGCAGGTGGCTGTTATTGACGCCGGTTTTATGAATGTAGACAGGATGTCTGTATTTGCATCGGCAGATATTATAGGTAGCCATAATATAGTAGCGCCGGGCGAAAGTGTTTATAATGATGAGGCGCATGGAACCAAAGCTTTTTCATGTCTTGCAGCGAATATGCCGGGAATTATGGTAGGCACGGCCCCGGAAGCTTCTTATTGGTTGATAAAAAGTGAAGACGGACATTCCGAATATCCCATTGAAGAAGATTATTGGGTTGCCGCAGTAGAATTTGCCGATAGTGTGGGCGTGAAAGTGGTTTCTTCGTCGTTAGGCTATTTTATGTTTGATGACGAAGCGTTGAATTACGACCAGTCGTTGCTCGACGGGAAGACAGCATTTATTACCCGTGCGGCGGAGATGGCGGCAGAAAAAGGAATCCTGTTATTTATCAGCGCCGGAAATGAAGGAACCGGGAATTGGGGAAAAATAACGTTCCCTTCCGATGCGGAAAATGTATTTACCGTAGGAGCTGTTACAAGTGAAAAGAAGAAAAGCCCCTTTAGTTCTACCGGATTTACGACCGATGGGCGAGTTAAACCGGATGCGGCTGCCCTGGGAACCGGCGTAACCGTTTTGGATTGTAGCGGGAATGTTCGTTTCGGCAACGGTACATCGTTCGCAACGCCTGTATTGGCCGGTTTGGGGATTTGTCTTTGGCAAGCGCTCCCATGGCTTAGTAATAAAGAAGTAATCGAATTGATACAACGTGTATCTTCTCAATATAAACAACCTGATATTGAAGTGGGATATGGCATCCCGGATATGTATAAAGCATTAAATACGGAAAGGCGGAATGTTCGGAACGAATAATGATTCTGTCAGTAGGGAAGAAATCTCCCTGCTTGAACTGAATGGGCGGATAAAAGAGAAACTAAACCAATCATTTGCCGGCTCCTGGTGGGTAAGAGCGGAGATGAGTGATGTGCGGGTGAACGTTTCAGGGCATTGCTATCTGGAATTTATAGAAAAAAGCGCTGTTACCGGACAAACGGTTGCCAAAGCGCGGGGCGCTATCTGGGCAAAAACATTCCGGGTGATGAAACCGTCTTTTGAACAGGAAACCGGACAATCTTTTGCTTCCGGACTGAAAGTGTTAGTGAAAGTAACTGTTGAGTTCCATGAACTTTACGGATATAGCCTCAATGTGTGCGATATTGATCCGGCTTATACGGTAGGTGATATGCTTCGCAGGCGGATAGAAATTATTCGCCGCTTAGAACAGGAAGGCGTTTTAAGTTTGAATAAAGAACTGGAACTGCCGGTTCTTCCTGCACGTATTGCCGTGGTTACTTCGCCGACGGCGGCAGGGTATGAAGATTTTGTCAATCAGTTGACAGGAAATAAAAAGGGTTATCCGTTCTATCTCAAATTATTTCCGGCTATTATGCAAGGCGAAAAAACGGAGGCGTCGGTTATTGCTTCGTTAGACCGGATTTATCGACATAGCGATTGTTTTGACGCCGTAGTTATTATACGTGGAGGAGGCGCTGCGTCCGATCTGGCCAGTTTTGATTCTTATTTACTGGCGGCTAATTGTGCACAATATCCCCTTCCGGTTATAACAGGAATCGGGCATGACAGGGATGATACGGTACTCGATTTAGTGGCTCATACACGTATGAAGACGCCTACGGCTGTCGCCGAGTTCCTTATAGAGCGGATGGATTTAACGGCGGGAGAAGTGAGCCAATTGCAACAGGCGGTTGTATCCTTTTCGTTAAACCGGATAGAACGTAGCCGTTCGCAACTGCATATGTTAGTGGGTAAGCTGCCTGTAACAACTGTCAATTTACTCAACAGGCATAACACGCTGTTGGCGGATAGTAAGAACCGGTTGCAACAAGCTGTTACAAAGAAAGTGATGGACGCCAATCGATCCATGCAACTGACAGAGCAATATATAACAATGGTATCGCCCGAATATATAATGAAGCGGGGATACAGTTTAACGCTTAAAGAGGGTAACATAATGAAACGGGCTGCCTCGTTTACAACAGGTGATGAACTGACTACCCGTTTTGTGGATGGTGAAATAAAAAGTAAAGTACTATAATATGCCGGATAATAAGGAAACATATAAAAAAGCCATAGAAAAGCTTCGTAAAATTGTAGCGAATATTGAAAATGGCGAATTGGATGTAGATATTCTTTCCGATAAGGTAAAAGAAGCTACCCGCCTGATAAAACTTTGTAAAGAGAAACTGTATAAAGTGGATGAAGAAGTAAAGAAAGTATTGGAAGAGCTTGACTGATGAAACGGTATGTATTGATAGTAGCCGGCGGCAAAGGGGCAAGGATGGGTAATGAATTGCCCAAACAGTTTATTCCTTTGAATGGGCGCCCTGTGTTAATGCATACATTGGAACGTTTTTACCGGTGGAATGTATCGGCCGAGATTCTGTTGGTTTTACCCGAAACTCACCAGCCTTATTGGACGATGTTGTGCAAAGAGTTGGATTGCCGGATACCTCACAAACTTGTAAATGGCGGAGAAACCCGTTTCCATTCGGTGCAGAATGGATTATCGCTGGCGAACGAGCCGGGATTGATTGCCGTGCATGATGGCGTCCGTCCTTTTGTATCGGCGGAGGTGATAGGGAATTGTTTTGCCGGGGCGGAAAGAAGCGGCGCCGCTATTCCGGTTGTTCCCCTTGTAGATTCTATACGGGAGAGGTATGAACCGGGCTTGTCACGTCCGGTAGACAGAGGGCGTCTGGTAGCTGTGCAAACGCCTCAGGTGTTTAGAAGCGATTGGCTGTTTGAAGCATACCGGCAAGCTTACCGGCCTGATTTTACAGATGATGCTTCCGTCGTTGAGGCAAAAGGATATGCTGTTGCCTTAATACCCGGCAACCGGGAGAATATCAAACTGACCACCCCTTTCGATCTATTGATAGCAGAAACATATCTCCAAAACCAAACCGAATAACTTATGTTAAACCTCGGTAAACGATCGATAACATACCTTACCGGAGTGGGCTCTAAAAAGGCGGAAGTATTGAAGAAGGAAGCTGATATTTCTTCCTTTGAAGACCTGCTGAATTACTTCCCTTATAAATATATGGATAGAAGCCGCTTCTATAAAGTGGTTGAAATAAACGGCAATATGCCCTATATCCAGTTGAAAGGGCGTATCTTATCCTTTGAAACGGCAGGTGAAGGGCGTGCAAAAAGATTGATTGCCCGTTTTACCGACGGCACGGGAGTGATTGAACTTGTTTGGTTTCAAGGTATCAGTTATGTGAAAGAGAAATTCAGTACCGGTAAAGAATATATTATATTCGGAAAACCAACGGAATTTGGGCGTACCTATACTATCGTTCACCCGGACATAGACCCGATAGAACAAGCCGGGCAGGTAGCCGGCGGGTTAACGCCTTATTACAACACAACAGAAAAGATGAAAAAATCTTTTCTCAATTCGCGCGCTATTCAAAACCTTCAATATGCTTTATTGAGCCTGTTGAAATGGGAACTCCCCGAAACGCTTTCTTCCGATGTGTTGGAGAAAACAAAACTTATTTCCCGAACCGAAGCAATAAAGAATATTCATTTCCCCGAATCGGCGGATAAACTGAAGAAGGCGCAATTTCGTTTGAAGTTTGAAGAGCTTTTCTTTATCCAACTCAATATTTTACAAATGGCAAGTTATCGCAAGCAAAAGCTGAAAGGATTCGTGTTTTCTACCGTAGGCGAGGCCTTTAATACTTTTTATAAAGAATATCTCCCCTTTGAACTAACCGATGCGCAAAAACGGGTGATGCGTGAAATACGCGCCGATATGGGAAGCGGGCGGCAGATGAACCGTTTATTACAGGGAGATGTGGGAAGCGGTAAAACATTGGTAGCCCTGCTGTCTATGCTGTTAGCGATTGATAATAACTACCAGGCTTGTATGATGGCGCCAACCGAGATTCTTGCCAATCAGCATTACGTAACGGTAATGAACTTCCTGGGTGATATGAATGTCAGGGTAGCGCTTCTTACCGGATCGACAAAGAAAAAAGAACGGAACAAATTATTACCGGCTATTGCCGCCGGTGAAATAGACCTTGTCATCGGGACGCATGCCTTGATAGAAGACACCGTTCTCTTTTCATCGCTCGGGTTAGCGATTATCGACGAGCAGCATCGTTTCGGTGTGGAACAACGCGCCCAACTATGGAAGAAGAACACAACGATTCCCCATGTGCTGGTGATGACGGCTACTCCCATACCGCGTACGTTGGCGATGACCTTATATGGTGATTTGGATGTGTCTGTTATAGACCGGCTTCCTCCCGGAAGAAAACCCGTTCTTACGCTCCATCGATACGATAATAAGAAAAAAGAGCTTTATGCGTTTTTGAGAAAGGAGATACGTCTGGGGCGGCAGGTTTATGTTGTTTATCCATTGATTGAAGGAAGCGAAAAGCTCGATTATAAAAATCTGGAAGACGGATTTGAAGTGTTTAAAGACGTTTTTTCCGAATATACGGTCGGTATGGTGCATGGACGGATGAAAGCGACGGAAAAAGAGGAAGAGATGCGGAAGTTTATTTCCGGTGAAACGCAGATATTAATGGCTACTACGGTTATAGAAGTAGGCGTAAATGTGCCGAACGCGTCTGTAATGGTTATTGAAAGCGCCGAACGGTTCGGTTTGTCCCAGCTTCACCAACTTCGGGGACGCGTGGGGAGAGGGGCGGAACAATCGTATTGCATACTTGTGTCATCCTTTAAATTAAGTAATGAAACCCGTAAACGCCTTGAAATTATGGTTCAGACAACTAATGGTTTTGAAATAGCGGAAGCAGACCTTCGCTTACGTGGGCATGGCGACTTTGATGGAACCCGGCAAAGTGGAATGGGGATTGATTTGAAAATAGCCAACTTGGCGTCAGACGCGCAAATTCTTCAATATGCCCGTGATATAGCGCAGCAGGTTTTAGACGAAGACCCAATCCTTTCTTTGCCCTTACATCAATCGTTAAAAGAGCATATCCAACAGCTGTTTTCCTGGAAGATAAATTGGGGAATGATTAGCTAAAAGCTAATTTATTTAAAAAATGGATTGTTTTTTTTGGTTCTTACGCGATTTTTGTGATATTTGTCAGACATTTAAAAACTCCCCGGTATATGAGATACCGTTTTTTACAGGGAAACACACAGAGTGGGTGTTGATAAAATGATAAAATGAATATACGATTAATACTTTTAGCAGGCTTTACCACATTATCTTTTTCGGCAACTGTTGCCGCACAGGATGATGACAGGAATACAGACAGAACAAAATTGATGGATGAGCGGGTTTCGGAATTAATGGCCGGCCGGGTTATAAAAACAGATATTTCTACAGAGAAAATAGCTACGTTGGAAGAACTACTCCTCGAAGAACAGGAAGAGTTGCTTTTTCCCGCGGATGAATTGTATGGATCTAACTGGGATACTCGTTGGGTAGACCCTTTCAAGACGGGTAATAGCGATGTTACCTTCCCTGATTCCTGCGAAATAGACTGTTCGTCTTTTCTCCTTCCTATTACCAATGAGTTGCGGGTAACGTCCAAATATGGGCCTCGCCGGCGCCGTATGCACCGGGGTATTGATTTGAAAATACAGGTAGGGGATACCATTCGCGCCGCCTTTTCAGGGAAAGTACGTATCCGTAATTTTGAACGCCGCGGATATGGCAACTACTTAGTTATTCGCCATCCAAACGGGCTGGAAACAGTTTATGGGCATTTATCCGGTTTCCTGGTTGGTGTAAATGATATTGTCCATGTCGGCGACCCGATTGCATTAGGAGGTAATACGGGACGTTCTACGGGTTCCCATTTACATTTTGAAACACGTTTCTTAGGGCAGGCGATTGATCCGGCTGAGATTATTGATTTTGAAAACGGAGTGCCGCATAAAGACTTATATGTTTTTCGTAATGTAAAAATCAATGGACGGAATACGAATATCTATACCTCTTCAACGAATCAAATGGTTTATCACCGGGTGAAATCAGGAGATACGCTGGGTGCGATAGCGCGTAAATATGGTACTACCGTAGGCGAACTATGCCGTTTGAACGGCTTAAAGTCTACTTCTACATTACGGATCGGCCAGTCGATTCGTTGCAGTGCGGGAGGCGTGTAGGCTTATCGGAGCAAACAACATAATATCTTCTCAATCTTAACCCTTTTTACACTTAATAATTCACCGGCTGTTTTTTTACTTGAAACTTATCAAGTTCGTTATTGATAAGTTCAATAGCTTTTTCAGATATATGACTACATTTTTCCCCCGATACCTTTGTCTGATGCATAAGTTCTACTCCGGGTATAAACAAGTGTGTGATAAATATGTGACCTTATCCGGTAAGGTAGCAATATCAATACACTTTTGTGAAGCCTCCTTCAATGAAAGGAAAACTTATTTTGTAGGTGTTTAGGCTTGCGGCAGGTACTTTGATAACCAAAGATGTATATTTGTCGGTGGAGAGAGCTGTGTTCCCCAAAATCGGTGGCACCATAGGATGCATAATGAAATTAGAAATTCCCGAACTTCCGAATGCATATTCGCCTATTACCGTTACTTTAGCTGGAATTTCTATGGAAGTTAATGCTTTGCAGCTTTGAAACGAATAATCGCCTATCGATTCCAGTTCTTCCGACAAGGTAATATTTTCTAAAGCGTTACACTCTTTAAACGCTGATATGAACTACCGATTTCACCAAGGTATGATTTTGATGTAAAAATAGCTCGATTATCCATATTAGTCAATTACCCAAAAGAGTAGTTTCGCATTAAGTATAAAGGATTTACCCTTTGGGGTAGTAGGATAATATCTGTAAAGAATCAGTATTTTTGCAAGTCCTATAATATGCAAGCCATGAAACAAATCAGTTCCGGTTTTTCATTAGGATGTCTTCAGCAGACCATTATAATGCTTTTACAAAGACGTCACAATGCTTTTGCAAAGGCATCATAATCCTTTCCTCAAAACTCCGTCATGTTTTTCCGGAACCCTCTCGCAAAATAGTCAATAAAGACTCCTTTGATTACGAAAACAATCGGAATAGCCCTCTGATTTCCCCTGCCCGAACAAAACACCCGTTACCTGAAAACGTAAGTTCCTTAAAATCTATCAGCGAATAAGCCTTAACGGTAGCCTATTGTAAAAACGATCAGGCTTTCCTTATTTTTTCCTCCCGGCCTTGTATGCTTCATATCTTCTCTTATCCACCGTTTCACTGTCTGGGAATGGCATTGCAAAGGGAACTCTCTAATTCTTTGGTGTAGGCGCGGGATACGGGTATTTCTTCGACGGGATAATCAAAGCTTACTTTATAACCTTGTGAATTTCCTTTTACGGATGCAATCTGTTGGATGTTTACCAGAAAAGCCCGGTGGCACCGGATGATAAATGGTACGGGCGCCAGTTCATCTTCCATCTGTTTGATGGTTGTTCGCAGGAGTTTTTGTTTTATCAGGCCGCCTTCTGCATAATTTACCTTTACGTAATTGCCATACGCTTCCGTGTAAATGAATTGTTCGGGATGCAGCTCGATGGAATCCTTTGTATTGCCGGAAAGTATGATTGGTTTTGAGTTATAGGCTGTTTGAGGCGAAGGTGTTTTCCCTGCTAATTTTTTATTCAGTTCCTGCACTTCCTGCAGACGCTTGGATAGCGAATGATTATGCTGCAAGAATGTAATGATGGCAAATGGAACGATGGATACCAGAAACGTGATCGCTAAGTAGAATAAAAAAGTAACTGAAGCATTTTCCCAATTGAATGGGATATCTTTATAGGTAAGCAGGCAATGATAGCATGTATTGCCCAAACTAATAGTCAGGAGAATCAGGAGGCTGTTCAACAGATTTTTCCCGACAGTCCAGTTTTCCGAATAAAAGCGTTTAAAGAGTAACGGGAAAATGTAGGCTATAATGGATACGCCAATTACCGTAACAAGCACAAAACCGGCTAAAACAGCAAAACCTCTTTTAATCATTTCCTCTATACCAAACGGCTGAAATATCCCTAATATAAATAAAACGATCAACGATGGAATGGCTACGATATGCCATCGTTTAAGAATCGTAGGAGGGGGCAGGGGCCGGTTAAGATAGTGGAACAGTCTGTTCATCGTTCGTTTTTCCGGAAGAAATCGATTATCTGTTCAATAATATAATCCTGCTCACAGGCCCTCAGTTCCGTGTGAATAGGTAGAGAAAGCGCCGTTTGCGTAAGTTGATCGGCCACTTCCAGGCTCCCGGCTTTACGCGCATATACCCTGAATGCTTCCTGTTTATCCAAAGAGAGAGGGTAGTATATCATGGAAGGGACTTTCCTCTCTTTAAGCCAGGCTTGTAAAGCATTCCGTTTTCCGTTTTTCACCTGAATGGTATATTGATGATAGATATGTGACGTATAGGAGGGTTTATAGGGTGTGACGATGTCGGGCAACTGCCTGAATGCTTCATTATACCGCTCTGCCGCCTGCATACGTATCCAGTTGAATTCGGATAAATAGTTCAACTTAACATTCAGGATAGCCGCTTGCAACGTGTCGAGGCGGGAGTTACAACCGATTAGTTTATGCCGGTATTTCTTTTCCTGTCCATGATTCGCTATCATATACAGGCGTTTTGCCAAGTTATCATCTGCCGTCATCATAGCTCCTCCGTCTCCATAACAGGCTAAGGGTTTGGAAGGAAAAAAGGAAGTTGTGCCGATATGCCCAATCGTACCGGCCTTTTTCGTTTTGCCCGAAATATCGGTATACGAAGCCCCTATCGATTGTGCATTGTCTTCAATAACATACAAATTGTACTTTTCGGCTATCCGCATAACAGGCGCCATATCACAAGTTAGCCCAAACAGGTGCACCGGGATAATCGCTTTGGTATGCCGTGAAATGGCCTGCTCTATTTTATTTACATCCATCGTAAAGGTGTAGGTATTTACATCTACCAAGACGGGTATCAATCCCAGCATGGCTACGGTTTCGGCGGAAGCTACATAGTTGAAAGCCGGGACAATCACTTCTTCTCCCTGTTGCAGGCCAAGGCTCATTAATGCAATTTGGATAGCGTCTGTCCCGTTGGCGCAAGGAATCACATGCGGAATATCCAGATAGTGGGCTAAATGGGATGCAAACGCTTTTACCTGCGGGCCGTTAATAAATTGGGCGCCGGCTAATACGTCCTGAATGGCGGCGTCTATTTCTTGTTTTAAACGACGATACTGCGTTTGCAGGTCAACCATTTGGATGTTGTCGTCAAAAATAATCGCCATTTGTTTTTCTTTCATAATAAGGTATTTTTTAACGGTTCATTTTACTTCACTCCCCGGCTTTACCACTTTCTCCGGCATAATAACAGCTAATTTACCGTCTGCATCTTCGGCCGAAAGTATCATCCCTTCGGAGATCATCCCTTTTAATTTTCTCGGCGCCAGGTTAGCAATAAAGCAAACTTGTTTTCCAATCAGGTCTTCCGGTTTATAATAGATTGCAATACCTGAGATAATGGTTCGTTTTATCAGGCCGTCATCTATTTTGAATTGAAGTAGTTTGTCTGCTTTAGGTACTTTTGTACATTCCAATACCGTACCTACACGGATATCCAACTTGCCGAAATCGTCAAATTCGATACGATCCCTTACAGGTTTGGCTGTATAGTTTGCCTCTTCATTGGCTTTTTTAGTATCCAATAACTTTTGCACCTGTGCTTCTATTACCTCATCTTCTATCTTTTCAAACAACAGTTCCGACTGGTTTAATGAATGCCCGGCCGGTAGAAGGTCGGTTGCTCCCAAACGGCCCCAGTCTAATGGAGCTACATTCAGCATATGGTTAAGTTTCTTCATACTGAAAGGTAAGAACGGTTCGAATGCAATCGCCAGGTTGGCTGTGATCTGTAATGCGATATTCAGGATCGTAGAAACCCTGTCCATATCTGTTTTAGCTAATTTCCAAGGCTCCATATCGGCTAGGTATTTATTCCCGATGCGGGCTAAGTTCATCGTCTCTTTCTGTGCATCACGGAAATGGCAGGTGTCTAATAAACGTTCAATCGTGGCCTTAACACCGGAAAATTCTTTTAACGTTTCGGCGTCATAATCAGTTAATTCGTTCATGGCTGGAACTTTGCCGTCAAAATATTTCCAGGTAAGAACCAAAACGCGGTTTACGAAATTACCAAGAATAGCAACTAACTCATTGTTGTTACGCGCCTGAAAATCTTTCCAGGTGAAGTCATTATCTTTTGTCTCCGGAGCATTGGCTGTTAAGACGTAACGTAAAACATCTTGTTTGCCGGGCATATCTTCCAGGTATTCATGCAGCCAGACAGCCCAGTTTCTGGATGTTGATATCTTATCGCCTTCCAGATTAAGAAATTCATTGGCCGGTACATTTTCCGGCAGGTTATAGGAACCTTCGGCTTTCAACATCGCAGGGAATACGATACAGTGGAATACAATATTGTCTTTTCCGATAAAATGGAGCATTTTGGTTTCCGGGTCTTTCCACCAGGTTTCCCAATCATCCGGGCGTAGCTCCTTCGTGTTCGAGATATAACCAATCGGAGCGTCAAACCATACATATAATACTTTCCCCCCGGCTCCTTCCACCGGGACAGGAATACCCCAATCCAAATCACGGCTTACCGCACGGGGCTGCAATCCCATATCCAGCCAGCTTTTACATTGTCCGTACACATTGGATTTCCATTCCGTATGCCCTTCCAATATCCACTGCCGGAGGAACGGTTCCCATTTATCCAACGGCAGGTACCAATGTTTGGTCTCTTTCATTACCGGGACGCTTCCGCTGATGGCTGATTTAGGATCAATCAAATCTGTCGGGCTCAACGATGTTCCGCAGGCTTCGCATTGGTCACCGTACGCGTTTTCGTTTCCACAATGCGGGCATTTTCCTGTTATATAACGGTCGGCCAGGAATTGTTTGGCTTCGTCGTCGTAGTATTGTTCGGAGGTTTTCTCTATAAATTCCCCTTTATCATACAAGATACGAAAGAACTCCGAAGCCATATCATAATGTATTTTTGAAGTAGTGCGCGAATAGATATCGAAGGTAATACCGAAATCTTCAAATGATTTCTTGATGATATGATGATAGCGGTCTACAATATCCTGCGGGGTTACCCCTTCTTTTTTAGCCCTGATCGTTATAGGCACTCCATGCTCATCCGACCCGCCTATCATTAATACCTCTTCCCCTTTGAGGCGAAGGTAACGGGCATAAATATCGGCAGGCACATAAACTCCGGCCAGATGCCCGATATGCACCGGCCCATTAGCATAAGGCAGCGCAGTAGTAATTAGCGTTCTTTTAAATTGTGTTCCCATTTTGAGATTTCTTTTTTGAAACGCAAAAGTAAGTAAATATTTTACAACATCTTATACCCTTTCAGTTCTTTTCTTAGCGTGAGCGCCTTATTGTTTGTTACCTGATCCATTAATTGCCAGAATCGTTCGCTATGGTTCATTTCTTTGGTATGGCAAAGTTCGTGGAGCAGTACGTAGTCAGACAAATGGGCGGGTAGGAGCATAAGGGAGAGGGAGAGGTTGATGCTTCCTTTTGTGCTGCAACTTCCCCAGCGGCTTTTGCTATTGTTTATCTTAACGGAAGAATAGGTGAAGCCAAATTGTTTGGATAACGCAAGGAGGCGTTGGGGCAGTACTCTTTTGGCCTCATGGCCAAGAGCTCGTTCAATAAATCCTTTTAAAAGTTTTTGTACCCATTCGTCTTTAAAATCTGTTTTTTCCGGACAGGCAATATGAAGGGTTCCCTCTTTTAGATTCATATAGAAATTATCCTTGTCTGTCCGGAAGATGTGAAGTTTGAAGGTGTTTGTTTGTAATTCCGAATCTTCATTTAATATGTTTTTGGGAAGCGGGGGATGCTGTAATGCAAGCATTAGTTTGGGGCGGCTGCTTTCGATAAAGGCCAGCATCGTATTTAATTCTCCGCAAACAGGCATTGTCCCGACAACAACTCCGTCTTTCACTTTTAATATATACCGTTTGGCCTGGGGACTCGTTTTAATAGTTATAATACCTAAGTCTTTATCTTTAAATTTATTGATCATTGACAAAATATCTCTTTGTTCATCTGTTAACAGCTTTGCCGGAAGCAACTATAAGTTGTGAAAGGATTCTGTTGTAAGATAATCATGTTTTATAGCGGCAAAAATACGAAAAAAACATGTAAGAGATTTTTTTATCCCTTGTGAAACGGATTCCATTTCACATGAGATTTTTTTATCTCTTTCGTAAAAGTTTCAGTTTTCAGGATTACGTGCGTACATTAGCGTTAAAAAATTAATAACTTTGACAAATCGTTAGAGAACTAATTGAGTACAAAATCCAGGTTATACAAAGCAGATATGAATTTGAGAATTAACAGAATCGCCGTATTATTGAGTCTGTGGGCATTCGTTGCAGGCTCGTTGTCAGCAAATAAGTTGCTATCCGAACAAACGGAAAGAGAGAAACTTCGTGCTATCAAACCTGTTATCGTTCATTCGGAGATCATTAAAGAACCGCCTTCCGTACCTTCTGCACATGCATCAACCCTTGTTGAGACAAATAACGGTTTATTGGTAGCATGGTTTGGAGGTACTTATGAAAGACATCCCGACGTTTGTATTTACACGTCTGAATTTAAAGACGGAAAATGGAGCGATCCGCTAATGGTGGCGGATGGCGTACAAGATGAGTCTCTCAGATATCCTTGCTGGAATCCGGTTCTGTTTAAACGTGAAAATGGAGATTTGATTCTTTATTTTAAAATAGGGCCAAGCCCAAGCACATGGTGGGGAGAATACAAAACATCAACCGACGAAGGTAAAACATGGTCTGCAAGCAAAGCGATCCCACGCGGATGCCTTGGCCCGGTCAAAAACAAACCGGTTATTATTCCCGGAGGTAAAATACTTTATCCTACAAGTATAGAGATTGTTGGAAAATGGAATGTTTATATGGAAATGTCGGATCAAGACCTTGCAAACTGGGAAAAGATCGAGATAGACAATAATACGTTTGACGCTATCCAACCCTCCGTTTTATTCTATCAAGACGGCTCATTACAAATACTTTGTCGCAGCAAGAACAAGCATGTAGTCGAATCCCGGTCGAGAGACAATGGAAAAACATGGTCTGAACTTATACCTACGGAGTTACCCAACAACAATTCGGGCACAGACGCCGTAACGCTTTCCAACAATCTGCAGGTCATTATATACAACCCTATAACAGAAGGCCGTAACAAGCTGGCTATAGCAGGCTCCTATAATGGAAAGATTTGGGAAAAGTTAATAGACCTCGAAGATCAACCGTCAGGAGAATTCAGCTATCCCTCTATTATTCAAGACAGGGAAGGTAATATTCATGCCGTTTATACATACAACCGGAAGAATATTAAATATGTAAAACTAAAATTCGACTAATGTGAATACAACTCGTGTATCCATAATGAAAAAGCCTTTATTTGGTATCATACCACCCTGGTATCTCGGATACATCAATGACAGACAGGATTAAACTGGCATAAACAGCAATGGATACAGGAAAAAATCTTATCCCTGGATTGTTGTCGGTTTGTTATGGTTTGTCGCACTTTTAAATTATCTTGACAGGCAGATGTTGGCGACGATGAAACCTTCGACGATGGAAGACATAACAGAATTGGTTTCAGCAGCTAATTTCGGACGATTAATGGCAGTATTCTTATGGATATACGCCTTTATGAGTCCGCTGTCGGGCATTATTGCCGACAGATTGAATCGTAAATGACTGATAGTAGGCAGTCTCTTTGTGTGGTCGACCGTTACATTATGCTTCTACCTTTGATCAACTTTATCTGTTACGTGCGGTTATGGGTGTAAGCGAGGCCTTCTATGTACCGGTCGGACTTTCTCTTATTGCAGATTATCACAAGGGAAAAACCCGTTCGTTGGCTATCGGGATACATACCACAGGAATCTATCTTGGACAGGCTTTGGGGGGATTCGGCGCAACGGTTGCCAACAACTTTTTAGCGAATCGCTACAAAGAGATGCCTCATGCGGGCCCGCTATCAACAACGACTTTATTTCTGATTGGGTATGGTAGTGGCATTGGAATGATAATAACCGGAGCAATTCTTTTTTTTCTGCCAATTTGTTCCTTAGACAGCGGATATGATAATGCCGGTTTGACGTCTGCCTAATACTTTTTAATTGTTTTGATGTGGTAGCCCTGATATTGTTGCTTATATTTACACGGGAAAAAAGGTAGATTATGGTACAGTTAATTGATATGAATACGGCGATATTCGCCGGTGGTTGTTTCTGGGGAGTGGAATATTATATGAAAAAGCTTCCCGGAGTGATACGTGTAGAGTCCGGTTATATAGGCGGAACAAAGGAAGATCCTGCGTATGAGGAAGTTTGTGCCGGCACAACAGGCCATGCCGAAGCAGTACGGATAACATATAATTCGCAGAAAACGGATTATGAAACAATTGCCAAACGCTTTTTTGAGATACACGATCCCACACAGGTAAATCGTCAGGGGCCTGATGTAGGTGAACAATATCGTTCGGAAGTCTTTTATTCAACCCCGGAACAAAAGCAAATCGCCGAAAAATTGATTGCCCTGCTAAAAGCAAAAGGTTATAAAGTAGCAACCCAATTAACGCTGGCCACTACCTTCTGGCTTGCAGAAGATTATCATCAGAATTATTATATGCGAAAAGGCGCCTTGCCTTACTGCCACGGATATACCAAACGGTTTGATTGATCAGGAGAAAATGGTCGGATGGTTTTTTTTGACTAATTTTGTAAAATGATTCAAATCGGGGATACATTAATTAGTTTTGATGTTATAGAAAGCAAGTTTATATGCAATCTTGCGGTGTGTAAAGGAGCTTGCTGTTTTGCAGAGGGAGCTTCGGGCGCTCCGTTGGAAAAGGGGGAGTTGAAGGAAATACTGGACGTATTGCCTGTTGTCTGGGACAGTCTTTCTTCCGAAGCCAGGGAAGTCATCAGGCAACAAAGTGTTGCTTATATCGACCCGGACGGGGACGATGTTGTTTCCATTGTGGGAGAAAGAGACTGTGTCTTTACCTGTTATGACGAAAAAGGTATCTGCCAATGCGCTATTGAAAAAGCTTACCGGGAAGGGCGTACCACGATTCAGAAACCAATTTCCTGCCAGTTATACCCCATCCGCGTTTCCCGGTATGATACCTTTCAGGCGGTGAATTATCATCGCTGGAAGATTTGTAAATCCGGCGAAGTGTTGGGAGGGAAAGAAGGCCTTCCGCTGTATAAGTTCCTGAAAGAACCGCTGATCCGTAAGTTTGGCGTGGGATGGTATGAAGAGCTTGAGACGTTCGCCTACGAATGGGGCCGTCAATGAACAGCCGATTGCACGGCATTCATGACACGCAGTAAATTGCCTCCCCATATTTTTTTTATATCCTGTTCGCTATATCCCGCTTCAAGCAATTTGGCTGTAATATTGATTAATTCATTACTTGCCCTGCATCCGATAAGTTCGCCATCGCCATCGAAATCGGAACCAATTCCCACATAGTCTATTCCTGCCAATTGAACAATATAATCAATGTGGCGGATTGCATCGCTTAACGACGCTTTTTCTTCGTCTTTGTTGATAAACCCTTTGTAGAGGCATACCTGGATAACGCCTTCCTTTTCCGCCAATGCTTTTATCTGTTTGTCTGATAAATTGCGTGGATGGTTGCAAAGGGCTTTTACGGATGAGTGGGATGCAATGACAGGCGTCTTACTTTCGTTTAACACATCAAAGATCGTACTTTCGGCTGCATGGGAAATATCAATCATAATCCCCAGCCGGTTCATTTCCCTGACTACTTCTTTCCCGAACGGGCTTAGCCCGCCCCATTCCGGTTCCCCTTTTGCCGAATCGCAAATGTCGTTACTTCCATTGTGGCATAGGGTAATATAAGAAACGCCCATTTCTTTAAAACGAGACAGGTTGGACAGGTCTTTTCCGAGGGCGTAGCCATTTTCTATTCCTAAGAAGATCGCTTTTTTATGTTGATGTTTTAACCGGATCAGGTCGTTGGGGGTATAAGCAATCGCCATACGTTCCGGGTGTAAACATTCTTGTAGCTTCACTTGCCCGAGGCGTTCAACGGCATATTCGGTGGCAGCCTGTAGCGATGCGTCGTCCCGTTTTCCTTGTGGGATATAAGCCACCATGAAGGCTGCATCAATCATCCCTTCTTCCATATAAGGAAGGTTTACCTTTCCCCCTTCTTTTTCACCCAAATTAAACGAACCGGGAAATAGCATGGGCGTATCCGTATGCGAGTCAACAGTAAGGATTCGTTGATGGATTTCTTTTGCCCGATGGAAGCGGCGAGCCTCTTCTATATGGTATTTGAATAATTCCAACATGCGTTCATCACCATTGTACGCCATGGCTTCGGGATGCCATTGTACGCTGAAGATGGCATATTCGGGATGCTCCATCCCTTCGTTAATCCCATCGGGAGAAATGGCTGTCGGGATAAATTCCGGGGCTGTCTCTGTTATGGCCTGATGGTGGAATGAATTGACAAGGATTGCCTCTTGTTTTAAGATAGAGTGTAATTTGGTTTTGCCTTCAGGTAAAGTAACCGAGTGAGAAGGTAATTCACGCGCCAATGTCTGGCTATGCTTTATCAGCTTGTCTTTGTTTTGCGAATAGATATCCTGGTAAAGTCCGCCGCCAAAAGCCGCATTGATTAACTGATGCCCCCGGCAAATACCCATGATGGGAAGTTGGTAATTAAATGCGAGCCGGAGGATAATCAAATCGTATTCGTCGCGGATAGAATCCACATCTTGCAGTTGGGGGATAGGTTCCTCTCCCAGATAAAGAGGATTTATATCGCCGCCTCCACTCATAAGTAACCCGTCTAATCCGGTGATAATAGCCGTTAATGTTTTGATGTCTGTGATTACGGGGATCAATACGGGGGCGCCGCCGGCTTCCAATACAGCTTGAACGTATGTCTCGGCGATACAGGAAAGCCCGTCTTTCCGGTTGGCCGAGATTCCTATACGGGGAGGTTGTGATTGTTCTTTTTTGCGTATGAAACTGTCAACTTCCTTATATAAGGTGGCTATGGGTTGGCGGGCTTTCTTATTCATGTTATGCGTCTATGTTTGCGTAAGTCGCATTCTCTTCTATAAATTCGCGGCGCGGGGCTACTTCTTCACCCATTAACATAGAGAATATCTGGTCGGCTTCTGCGGCGCTTTCGATGGTGATTTGCTTCAGTGTCCGGTTTTCGGGATTCATGGTTGTATCCCAAAGCTGGTGGTCGTTCATCTCTCCCAAACCTTTGTAGCGTTGTGTGTGTATACCTGCTTCGCTGCCACCTCCGTATTTATCAATGAATAATTGGCGTTGCTGCTCTGTCCAGCAATACTCTTCTGTTTTTCCTTTTTTACACAGATATAAAGGAGGGGTTGCCAGGTATACGTATCCATTGTCAATTAATGCACGCATCCTGCGGAAGAAGAACGTCAGGATCAATGTGGCGATATGGCTGCCATCCACGTCGGCATCGGTCATGATAATAATCTTATGATAACGGAGTTTTACCAGATTAAGCTCTTTCGGGTCGTCTTCCGTACCAATCGATACGCCCATTGCCTTGAAAATGTTTTGTATTTCTTCGCTTTCGAATATCTTATGCTCCATCGCTTTCTCCACATTCAGGATTTTACCGCGTAAAGGAAGAATTGCCTGGAAAGTCCGGTCGCGCCCTTGCTTGGCGGTACCACCGGCAGAGTCTCCTTCGACAAGGAATAATTCGCAATCCTCGGCCACTTTGGATGAACAGTCGGCTAATTTACCGGGAAGCCCTCCGCCGCCCATCGGCGATTTACGTTGAACCAATTCCCTTGCTTTACGGGCTGCCTGACGGGCTTGCGCTGCCAGAATTACTTTATCTACGATTATCTTGGCTTCCTTCGGATGCTCTTCCAGATAATAACCTAATGCTTCGCCTACTGCCTGGTCTACGGCGCCGGTTACTTCACTATTGCCTAATTTGGTTTTTGTTTGCCCTTCAAACTGAGGCTCGGCCACTTTGATGGAAATAACCGCCGTTAATCCTTCGCGAAAGTCATCGCCTTGTATCTCCACTTTTGCTTTTTCAAGCAATTTGGAGTCTTCTGCATATTTCTTTAATGTACGGGTCAATCCGCGTCGGAAACCGGCAAGGTGGGTGCCTCCTTCAATCGTATTGATGTCGTTTACATAGGAATAAACACTCTCATTGTAAGAGGTATTATAAGTCATAGCCACTTCCACCGGAATGTTTTGTTTCTCCGTAACAATATGGATCACATCCGGGATAAGCTTCTCTTTTGCACGGTCGATATAACGGACAAACTCTTTCAACCCTTCATCGGAAAGAAAGGTTTCCGTTCGATAGGCGCCATCTTCTTTTGTAATTCTTTTGTCTGTTAATGTAAGCGTTACTCCGGCATTTAAAAAAGCAAGTTCGCGGAGGCGGGTGGCCAGTATGTCGTAACGATATTCGGTTGTTGTAAAAATGGAATCATCGGGTTTGAACGTGATGGTAGTCCCTGTATTACCGGATTCTCCAATAATTTTTAATTCGGTCTTGGCATGGCCGCAGGAATATTCCTGCATATAAATTTTGCCGTCACGGTGGACTTCGGCTCTCAAAAAGATAGAAAGGGCATTTACGCAAGATACGCCTACCCCATGTAGTCCACCAGAGACCTTATAGCTACCTTTGTCGAACTTCCCTCCTGCATGCAAGACTGTCAGCACCACTTCGAGGGCGGATTTCCCTTCTTTTTCATGGTAGTCAACCGGGATACCACGGCCATTGTCTACTACCGTAACGGAGTTGTCTTCATTTATGGTAACATCTATATTGGTGCAATAGCCGCCGAGCGCTTCGTCTATTGAATTGTCTACCACTTCATATACCAGGTGGTGCAACCCTTTTTCGCCAATGTCGCCAATATACATGGCAGGCCTTTTACGTACAGCTTCTAAACCTTCAAGAACCTGAATGCTGTCCGCAGAATAATTGCCATTTGTATTTTTTAATTCTTCACTCATATGTTTAGTGTGTTTGAAATCAATAATTATAAGGGTTTTCAAAAACCTAACAAAGATACTGAAAATTATTGAGACGAACAGGCTGTGAGGTAATAAACAAAAAAAACCGGACGAATCAGCCCGGTTTTCTGTACTGTATACATATTTCTATTTATGCAAGCGCATTCACATGCTTAGCTAATTTGGATTTTAAATTAGAAGCTTTGTTTTTGTGAATAACATTCTTTTTGGCAAGTTTGTCTAACATAGAACATACGCAAGGATATAAAACCTGTGCTTCGGCTTTCTCTTCGGTAGCGCGTAGTTTACGTACTGCATTTCTTGCAGTCTTTGCATAATATCTGTTGTGCAAACGTCTTGCGTTAGTCTGTCTGATTCTTTTTAATGCAGATTTGTGATTTGCCATTTCTTTAGCTGTCTTAATATTTTAATTTTCAATTTTCAATTGAATAAGTAGCCCATAGGGGAATCGAACCCCTCTTTCAAGAATGAAAATCTTGCGTCCTAACCGATAGACGAATGGGCCAACATGTCAAAGCACTCGCTTTTGCATCATAAGATGATATTTTCTCAAATGCGAGTGCAAAGATAGATTATCTATAAATACTGCCAAAACATTTCAATGGATTTTTTAATATCTGCTTGTGTTTTAACATCTATTTAGAAGTTATGTCGTCTAAATGAATATCCAGGGCCTTTACTGAAATGTTGATTTCCCAGATACACAATATCAATGAGGCCGCCAGTAATATGAGTCCGAAACCGAATATCCAGATGGCTACGCTGATAAAAGATATGTAAAAGAAAAACATGGAAACTACGCTCAGAAGCAAACTGCTTACGCCTAATATCTGCATCGCGCGAATAAGGTAAAGCCTTTTCCGTAAATTGGATATCTGAGCGGCGTCTTTAGGATTGCCGCTTTGTTCGTGTTTCTCTTTCAACGTGCGTATCACGCTGGCATAGGAAAGAAACCGGTTGGTATACGCCAGCAATATCAACGATATAGCTGAGAATAATAAAGAGGGGGTTGCTAATTCTAACATAAAACAACTACTTTTGTAAAGGCAAAAGTACAAATAATGCTGAGTAAAACGCGAGGAATCGTACTACATTCTATTCCATATAACGATACGTATGCTATTATATATATGTATACGGAAGTTTTTGGGCGGGTATCTTATTTAGTCGCCCGGAACCGTGGGAAGAAAACAACGGTCTCTAAAGCCTTGTTTATGCCGCTTTCGGTGGTGGAAATGGAAGTAGAGCATCAAAACAAACGCGACCTGCATCGCATACGCGAGGCCAAACAATGTTATCCCCTCAACCGCCTGTTTACCGACCCGGTAAAGAATGCGCTGGCATTGTTCATGGCAGAAGTATTGTTTCGTGTGGTGAAAGATACGGAGCCCGATGCCCGTTTGTTCGACTACCTCTACCGTTCTATCTGTTTATTAGAGTTAGCGGAAGACGGGGTAGCTAATTTTCATGTAGTCTTCCTGCTTCACCTGCTCCATTATTTAGGCATATTCCCCAATACGGATTCCTATGCGGAAGACTATTATTTTGATATGCAAAACGGCGTCTTTGCCGACCGCTCTCCTCTACACCGGCATTACTTAAACAGGGAAGAAAGCCGGATATTCGCTCGCCTGTTTAAGATCAGTTACGAAAATATGTCCTTATATGCCTTCTCTCGCCACGACAGAGTCAATATCCTCAACCGCATCCTTACCTACTATCGTATCCACCTGCCCGAAATCCCCGAAATAAAATCCCTGGCGATATTACAGGCGCTGTTTGAGTGATAAGGTAATATAATATAATTCGAGTTTCCCGGAATCAATCTCTGGGTAGAAGCGCAAAGCGTATCCTGGGGTGCGCCGAGAAATTTCAATCCGGCCACCGACGTCGTTTCCCCGTATAATCCGGGACGTTCCCCCCATTTTTTAATGTGCAATGCTGTGTTTGTTAGTTTTTTTATAAAATTATTATTGAATAAAATATAAGCAGGATTTTCTTCTTATCTTCTCTTTCAAATGTGTTTAAGTAGAGTTAAAGAATAAGATATCAAATCCCTTAATGCATTAGTACATGCTTCTATGAGGTGGTTAAATTTCAGTCTGACCTCGATTTCATGGTGCTTCGTTATGGCGACGTATTGCTTTGCCATGCAGAAGCGCTCATCGAAAGGAATCAAAATATTAGAGATTAAGTCAAATTGAATTTGCATATTACGCACGCAAGCGCGATTTTTGCAGGATGAAATATGAGGAATGGCAGAAAAAGGCCAATCGATTTGTGGCGATGACAGGCTA
>JAISXD010000042.1 GCA_031270665.1 Tannerellaceae bacterium
CTTCCTCCGATGTTCGCCCTTCTGCTTTGAGAAGTATACTTTGGCAACGCATCCGCAAACAGTGGCTGCCGCCTTGCTTTAATCCCAATGCTAACCACTGGCGCTGCGCTGGATGTTAGAACTGGGGCGTTAACTCGTCCCATAATGGACACAAAGTTAATAAATAATGAAAACTAATTCTTATCAATCACTTATGAAAAATATATCAAACTATTTGAAATTTATCAGAGAAAAAGGCAGACCTGTATCTGAAATTAATCCAGGTAGCGATGAAATCGCATTAGCCGTTGATGATGCTTTGCAAGCAATAGAATTATTAAAAGATAATCAAACAGCAATTTTAGGAGGCGATATTCTTTCAGAAGATGAAAATGGCAAACTGATGTATGCTATTCATCTTTGGGGTTATGATTACCATTATTTGAATTGGTATTGTGATAGAATAGACAATGAAAGTGAAGATGATTATTTGAAAAGGAGCTATAATATTGCAAAAGAAGGAATTATCAATGCAAGCAAAACAGCAGAACGATTTAATAAAAAATGCTATATTGTATTTGTAACTGAATAAAAAAGAAGGTGTCCACTTTTGGGACACCTTCCCTTTATCTGTTAGCGTCACTTTTTTTGAGGCATGCCTTACGGCTGTTGTGTAATTTTCAGATAAGTGTCATTAACAGAAGAATAGGGAGGAGAAAAGATAACCTGTAAACTTCTTTCTACCCCTATAGTATTGGGCTGGGATTTTACCTTCGGCAAGATCTTCCTTGCAGCTTATCAGAAGTAGTATGCCTGAAAGCAAAATGACTGATTTGATTATCCTGTTCATCTTATTTATATATTTAGTGAAAATTTAGGGTCTTATCGAAAAACGTTCCTACTACTATTTAGATTTATGTCCGGCGGCAAAATAACGAAAAATAAATCAACCGGTCATCATAAAAGAACGGGTAAAAATTGAACAGAATTGAAAATAATTGAACGAAATTGAACGAAATTGAACGGAATTAACGCCAAAATAGCGAAAAAACCGTTTCAGGAGACATCGTATCGGCAGCGCTTTGCGGTAAAACGTGAAGGAAAACATTCATTGCCGAAAAAGGTTCTTTATACCATCCCTTTCGAACGAAAGGGAGAATCGAAGTGTCTGGTCGATTAGCGCCCGCTTCACTTTCTTTTTGGACAGGGCAAACCGGATTCTATCACAACTTCCAAATAACTATAATTTTAGCATTCCAACTTAGCATACTAAAATTATAGTTAATAAAATAGAGTTGTTACAATAAACTACTTGTTTACTTATTTATTATATACAAAGAGATATTGTATGAGTGCCACCGTCTTTGCAGCTTGCCGGAAATAGTATGCCTGAAAACAAAACAGCTGATTTGATTATCCTGTTCATCATATTTAGTTAGTTAGTTAAGAATGAGGGCCTTGTATCTATTTAGTTTGTTAAGGATGAGGGCCTTACTGCTGTTGCGTAATCTTTCTTTCCCGGTAGTATTGGGCTGGAGTTTTACGTTCAATTTACGCCCGTCGTCAATTCTGGAAAGTTCTATCCACTCCCTTCGGCAAGATATTCCTTGCAGCTTGCCAGAAGCAGTATGCCTGAAAGCAAAATGACTGATTTGTTCATATTATTCATCATATTTATATATTTAGTGACAATTTAAGGCTTTACGAAAAACGTTCCGAATAGTGCCAGGTTTATATCCGGTGGCAAAATAACGAAAAATAAATCAACCGGTCATCATAAAAGAACGGCTAAAAATTGAATAAAATTGAAATAAATTGAACGGAATTGAAAATAATTGAACAAAATTGAATAGAATTGACAGGAATTGACAGGAATTAACGCCAAAATAGCGAAAAACCGTTTCAGAAGATAACACATCCCGCCTTTCTTCTCTACTAAGCGGGGAGGGTTCCTGTTTTTGTTTACGGATGGGTAGTTCCCTTCCCTGATTTTTTTTGCTGTTTGGATTAAGACGGTCCGTAAACATTTTTTATAGCTTGAGAAACCATAAATTTCCGTTTATTGTTCTACCTTTACCCTTCAACGCTTCTCCGGCAATAAGGGCAAAAGCCTCTGTGGAACTGGCTTTTTACCCGCCTGAAACTTATCCCGCACGGAGAATCGCCGGAGGATCACCGGAAGCATATCGGAGGCACATCGGAGGCATACCGCAGAATCATCGGAGAATTATCGGAGGATCATCGGAAGATCGCCGTAGGATACACGGATGTAGGGTCTGTGCACAGGCTATGATGAGGCTATGAAGAGGCTGGATTGGGGTAGGGTAGGGGCTACGTGGCGCAACACTTTTTCACAGTTGTTTTAGGAGGGTATCTGTTTTTTTCTTTACCTTTACGCAACGAATATGTTGTGTGACGGATAACTTCTGCCGATGAAAAAGTATATAAGAACGATCGCTCTGTTGTGCATCCTTTGTATGCCGTCCTGTTCCCGGCGGGAAGAAAGCGGGCAGAAGCTGCATCAGGTACGTGAAGAAATAATGAGCGACCTGCTGACAAATGTGCTCCCCTTTTGGGAGGTCTACTCGCCCGACCCTTCCGGCGGCTTTTACGGCGTGCTGAAAAACGACGGCGCGCCCGTTGCCGGAGCAGGCAAGGCGTTGGCGCTCAATGCTCGTATCCTGTGGACTTTCTCTGCGGCCTACCGTGCGTTTGAGGTAGAAAATTACAAACGGCTGGCCAACCGGGCGCAGCGATACCTGACAGACCATTTTGCCGATCCCGAATACGGGGGCGTCTACTGGAGCGTAACCGCCGCCGGCGAACCGGCCGATACCGGCAAGCAAACCTATGGGCTGGCGCTGGCCATCTACGGCCTGTCCGAACATTACCGCGCCACCCGCAATCCCGAAAGCCTCGAACAGGCCATCGCCTTCTATACCATCCTGCAAGACCATGCCTACGACGCCGTCAACGGCGGATACATCGACTCTTTTACCCGTCACTGGCAGTTGCCCGAACACTTTGGCTACAACGGTAAAGGCACGGCTTCCAAAACGACGGATACCCATATACGCCTGCTCGAAGCCTTTACAAACCTCTACCGCGTATGGCCGGACAGCCGGCTGAAAAAGCAGTTGAGCGACCTGGCAGACATCTTCTTCGACGAAATAATCAACCCCGAAACCTGCCGCGCCCACCTCTTCTTCACCATGGAATGGAGCAGCCTGGAGGATTCCGAATCCTGCGGGCATGATATGGAAATCTCGTGGCTGCTGTGCCAGGCTGCCGCGGTGATAGACGACAGGGCACTTGCCGAAAGGACAAAAGAGATGGCTGTCGGCATGGTAGACGCCCGGATGCGCGAAGGCTGGAACCCGGGGGGCTACCTGTTGTCCGGAAAAACAAACGGGAAGATGGGCCGGAAAATCGAGTGGTGGCCACAGGCCGAAGCCGTGACGGCCTTCATAAACGCCTGGCAGCTTACCGGCCGGCCCGCCTACGCCGCCGCCGCCGCCACTACCTGGAACTGGATAAGGGAGAACGTAGTAGACCAGGAGTACGGCGAATGGTATTACAGCCTGGATAAAAACCACATGCCCCTCACCGCCCGTCCCAAGGCGAACATGTGGAAATCACCCTGTCCTAACACCCGCATGGCCCTCGAAACAATAGCCCGTATCCGCTGGAGCGAATAACATAACGTATCATCATAACCCCCCAACCAGATGACTTACCCCTCGCCCCTTATCGCCTGCATCGCACTGATAGCCTCCCTGTCGGCCCCGGCCTCCCTCTCCGCCCAGACGGAAGTTATGGCCTGGGGCAATATTACCGGCACCCGTATAGACGGCCAGCAGGTAGCCTTTGAAACAAGTTACCGCATCGTAGACAAAGACCTCAACATCCTCTCTGCCACCGGCAAGGAAAGGCAATACCGCCCCGAATACGTCCGTAGCGGACAGAGGCAGACCGTAAAGACTTCCCTGGAGCAGGTCTTCGTAGAACAAACCGTTGAAGACCGCGAAAAAGGCATAGCCGGCGTATCGGTATACGTGCGCTCCGATACGGCAAGGAAGTCCGTGGCCGCCTACCTCTGCCTAGACCTGCCTGCCGCCGTATACAAAGAAGCGACCATCACGCTGGGTAAAGAACAGCTCCGTCTCGCCCCGCCGTCCCGCCAAGCCGACGCCATAACATCGGCAACGCCCCGCCCCGCCCGCCAACCGGCGCCCCGCCCCGCCGCCGGAACCACCCTTTCCATCAAGGCCGCCGGCAATGAATTGCAGCTAACCTTCTCCAGGCGGATCATCGCCTTCGTAAAAGAAGAAGGCGGCAATACCACGGTTTACATCCACCTCCTGGGCGACAACCTGAAGAAGGGCCAGTCGGCCAGGCTGCATTATACCCTGCAGGCCGCCGCTGAGATAGACCACCGTCCGGTAGAGATAGCCATAGACCGCCACAATCCGGGACGCCTGTTTGCCGGACTGGGCGGCAACTTCCGCCTCCAGAATCCCCATACCGACCCGCAGGTGATAGACTACTGCCTCAACAACCTCCGCCTGGCCTGCGGGCGCGTAGAGATGCCCTGGCAATACTGGCATCCCGACGAACATACCGACCCGCTGGCCGAAGCCCGTGCGGGCCGCCTCGACGCGCGTGTGCACGAGGCAATGAAGATGGCGCAACGCCTCTCGGCCATCGGAATGCCCGTCATCGTGAGCGCCTGGTTTCCTCCCGAATGGGCCATCGAGGGCGGCTCTTCCTCGTATAAGAATGAGGGTGGCGTGCGCGCCTACCGCCTCGACCCGTCCAGGAAAGAGGCAATCTACCGCTCAATCGCCGGCTACCTGACCCATCTGAAACAGGCCTACGGCGTAGAGGCCGCCCTGTACTCGTTCAACGAATCAGACCTGGGGATAGACATCCTGCACACCCCTTACGAACATGCCGGCTTTATCAAAGAGCTCGGCGCCTGTATGGCTTCCCGGGGCCTGTCCGTCAAAATGCTCCTGGGCGACAATTCGGATGCCACAACATTTAACTTTATCCTGCCCGCCCTGAACGACCCCGACGCCCACAAATACATTGGGGCCATCTCTTTCCACTCATGGAGAGGGTGCGACGACGAAACATTGAAGGCCTGGGGCGAAGCCGCCCGCAAGCTAAACGTACCGCTGATAATAGGAGAGGGGAGTACCGATGCCGCCGCCTGGCGTTATCCGCAGATATTTAAGGAGAGCGCCTTTGCCTTTTACGAAATCAACCTGTATACGCGTATTTGCGCCGTCAGCCAGCCGCTTTCCATCCTGCAATGGCAGCTTACCTCCGATTACTCGCTCCTTTGGGGCGCCGGCATATTCGGTTCCGAAGGCCCGTTACGTCCTACGCAACGCTTCTGGAACCTCAGGCAGCTAAGCCAAACGCCCGGACAGTCCTTCGCCCTCCCCTTTGCCTGCAACGGGGAAAACGTAAACTGTGCCGCGTTCGGCAACATCGCGCGTGGCCGGTATGCCGTTCATATCGTCAATAACGGAGCCTCGCGCCGCGTTACGGTAAAAGGCCTTCCACCCTCTGTTTGCAGCGCAAAAGTCTATGTCACCAACAGCGAAGCGGGCATGGAAGCAATAAAAGAGGTAGACAGCGCACCGGAGGGTATCTCCTTTGAAATGCCGCCAATCAGTTTTATCACCTTGCTTACCGATGAAGAACCTGTGTCAAACCATAAATAATAAGAACATGAAAAAGCGAATCGAATCCGTAATGATAGCTTTGGCTGTCACACTAACAGCATCCGCCCAGCAGGGGCAGGTGTTTGAAACATTGACCCTAAGGAGCGAAATACTGAAAATGGACCGCAATTTTGCCGTTTACCTGCCCGATGGATATGACAAAAGCGACCAGTCGTACCCCGTTCTGTACCTCTTGCACGGCTCCGGCGACAACCATACCGGATGGGTACAGTTCGGACAGGTTCAGCCTATTGCCGACAGGGTAATTGCCGAAGGAAAGGCCGCCCGCATGCTCATCGTTATGCCCGACGCCGATACCGGGCGCCGGGGTTATTTTAACGATATCCGTGGAGACTTCGATTACGAAGATTTCTTCTTCAAAGAATTGATTCCCCATATTGAAAAGAACTACCGTGTACGCACCGAACGCCGTTACCGGGCCATTGCCGGGCTTTCCATGGGAGGCGGGGGAACCATCTTCTACACCCTGCACCGTCCGGATATGTTTGCCGCCGCCGCTCCGTTAAGCGCTTCAACGGGCAGTTGGAATATAGAACAGCTAAAAGCGAGGCTCCCCCAAGACGCCCCGCTGACCGACCGGCAGATAAGCGCCTATTACAAACGCCATAGTATGGAAGAAGTGATAAAGGCGGCTTCGGAAGACGAATTAAAACAGCTAAAACAGGTTCGCTGGTATATCAGTTGTGGCGACGACGATTTCCTCTTTGAAGGCAATTCCCTGATGCACATCACCTTCAGGAAGAACGAAATCCCCCACGAATACCGCGTAAAAGACGGCGCCCATACCTGGACATACTGGCGTATGGAGCTTCCCCTGGTAATGGAGTTTGTCTCCAAGTCGTTCACGCAATATTAACCGGCTGCCGTTCATAAAGCGTCTCACCCCCAATGGCTTTGGGACGTTTGTGTGTTTTTTGATGTCAAGTTTTTGTAAATATACTTGGTAGATATAATCTTTTTTTTGTACTTTGCGCACAATTTGAATAAAAATGTGCAGTTTATGGCAATAGCCGTTTCCAAAACGCGTGATATGCTGGTAGATGTAGCCAGGCAACTGTTTGCCCGTATGGGGGTAGACAATACAACCATGAACGATATCGCACAGGCTTCGCGCAAAGGCAGGCGTACCTTATATACATACTTTAAAAGCAAAAACGATATCTACCAGGCAGTGGTGGAGAGCGAATTAAACAAGCTGTACGGTATGCTGCTCGAGGTAGCGGGTAAAGATTTGCCCGCCGATGAGAAGTTAATGAATTTCCTGTATGTCAGGCTCAGCGCGGTGAAACAGATTGTATTCCGGAACGGAAGCCTGCGGGCAGATTTCTTCCGCGACATCTGGCGTGTTGAAAAAGTACGCAAGGAGTTTGATATGAAAGAAATGGACATAATAAGAGGGATCTTGAAAACGGGTGTGGAAGAACATGTGTTTCAGGTTCCGGATGTAAATATCACAGCTAAAATATTGCATCACGCATTGAGAGGGCTTGAAGTGCCTTATATCCGGGGACAGATGGGATTTACCGTCTCCGAAAAGATCAGACATAGAGAAAATATTATGAATTTGATATTTAACGGTATTAAGATTAAGTAAAAAAATCAGGAATGTTTATTAATGCTACAGGTGTTTATGTACCCGAAGAACGTGTGCATAACAGTCACTTTTTAGAAGTGAATGGGTTGACAAGCGAGTGGATAGAGCAGCGTACGGGTATCATAACCCGGTCTAAAGCCAAACCGGAAGAAAATATAGCTACTATGGGATTGGACGCTGTCCGCAACGCACTGCCTAAATTACCCTACGACATAACAGAGGTTGATTTGATAATCTCTGCATCTTATTCGCCCTATGATACGGTTGCCACGGCTGCTCATGTGGCGCAGCATGATTTCGGGATAGAAAAGGCAAAGACCTTTTCAGTCTCTTCCGCCTGTTCATCCTTTTTGAATGCGCTGGAAATAGTGGAGGGTTATTTTGCCATCGGTAAGGCAACCAAAGCGTTGATTCTTTCCGCCGATAAAAATTCGGCCTATGCAAATGAAGCAGACCCTAAATCGGGACATCTGTGGGGAGACGCCGCCGCCGCCTTTTTTATATCCAGCGAACGTATAACGGAGCGCGACCAGCAGGTGTTGGATATATATACCGAGGGTTTGGGTCATTTGAGTAAAGGGCCTCAGGCCGTGCAACTTCGCCCGCTGGATGGGGGAATTATGATGCCGGAAGGGCGCGATGTGTTTGTTCAGGCCTGTACCTGTATGCCGAAGAACGTATTGCTTCTTTTGCAAAAGAACGGATTGTCGTTGGACGACCTTTCTTATTTTATCGGCCATCAGGCAAATATGCGCATTATGTCTAATATCGCTAAACAATTGAATTTGCCGGAAGAGAAGTTCCTGCATAATATTGAAGAATTAGGTAATACCGGTTCTGTAAGTTCGCCGCTGGTTTATGCGCAGAGTATAGATCTGTTTAAGAAAGGCGACCTGGTGGCCATTACCGTATTTGGCGGCGGTTATTCGGCAGGGGCCTGTCTGGTAAGGTGTTGATAGCGTAGTATGGATTGAAATTTTATACATTAAAACTTATAATACAATGAAATTATTGGAAGGCAAAGTAGCTGTTGTAACCGGCGCCGCCCGTGGAATTGGGAAGGCTATCGCTTTAAAGTTCGCTTCGGAAGGCGCTCATGTGGCGTTTACGGATTTACGGATTGATGAGTCCGGAGAGGCTACACAAAAGGAAATAGAGGCTTTTGGCGTGAAAGGAAAAGGGTATGCTTCTAATGCGGCCGATTTTGAAGAGGCGCATCAGGTGGTAAGCGAAATACATAAGGAGTTTGGGCGGATAGATATTCTGGTAAACAACGCCGGTATTACCCGCGATGGCCTGATGATGCGCATGAGCGAAGAACAATGGGACATGGTAATCAACATCAACCTGAAATCGGCCTTTAACTTCATTCATGCCGTAACCCCCATCATGATGAAGCAGAAAGGCGGAAGCATTATCAATATGGCTTCGGTAGTAGGCGTTTCGGGAAACGCCGGGCAGGCCAATTATTCGGCGTCCAAAGCCGGTATGATTGGATTGGCTAAGAGTGTGGCGAAAGAATTAGGTTCGCGGGGGATACGCGCCAATGCGATTGCTCCGGGATTTATCATCACAGATATGACAGCCGCACTGACGGAAGAGGTAAAAGCCGAATGGGCCAAACAAATCCCGTTGCGCCGTGGCGGTACGCCGGAAGATGTCGCAAATGTGGCCACGTTCCTCGCTTCCGGTTTGTCGTCTTATGTAACGGGACAAACCATTCACTGCGACGGTGGCATGAACACGTAAAGATGGATGTTATTTACGAAGACAACCACCTTCTCGCCGTGAACAAGACGTGCGGCGAGATTGTACAGGGAGATAAAACAGGCGACGTAACGCTTGCGGATACCTTGAAAGCATGGTTGAAAGAGAAATATCAGAAACCCGGGAATGTTTTTATGGGGATACCTCACCGGTTAGACCGTCCGGTAAGCGGCATTGTGTTGTTTGCCAAGACCGGTAAGGCCCTTTCCCGCCTGAATGAGATGTTCCGTTCGGGAGAGATAAAGAAAACGTACTGGGCTATCGTGAAGAACTGCCCGCCGAGGGAGGAAGATGAACTTGTACACTGGTTGGACAGAGACGAACGCCAGAATAAAAGTTATGCTTACGACAACGAACGCCCGAATACGAAAAAGGCGATCCTTCACTACAAACTGATAGCCCATTCGGATCATTATTACTTGCTGGAAATAGATTTAAAGACAGGCCGCCATCATCAGATACGGTCTCAACTGTCCAAAATAGGCTGTCCGATAAAAGGGGATTTAAAATATGGCGCGAATCGCTCTAATCCTGATGGCGGGATAAGTCTCCATGCCCGTAAGGTGTTATTTACCCACCCTGTGTCTAAAGAAACAATACAATTGGTTGCTTCCGTACCACAGGATGACAATTTGTGGAAAAGCTTTGCCGTTATTTCTTGACAATAGTCGCCGATTTTATTTTTATATTCTTTAAAGGGCGGTCGGATTCGTTGGTAGGGACGAATTGTATTTTATCCACTACTTTCATCCCGCTGACCACTTCTCCGAAAATGGTGTATTTACCATCTAAGCTGGGAACGCCGCCTTCCAGCATATAACTGTGCTTTTGTTCGGGGGTGAACGTTTTGTTTTCTGTTTTTTCTATCTTGTCGAGTTCCATTTCGGTAAAGAACTTACCGGTTACGATATAGAATTGCGTAGCAGACGAGGCCCGTTCGGGATTATTCTCGTCCGGCGTACGCGCCGCGCAAAGCATACCCCGTTTGTGAAAATAGGCAGGATAAATGATTTCGGAAGGAATCGTATAATTCAGGTCGCCGTTGCCTAATTGTTTATCCAACGGGGCGTCTTTGGAAGTAACGTCGCCCGCCTGTATCATAAATTGTTTGATTACCCGGTGGAAGAGTAGCCCTTCGTACCGGTTTTCCGATACATTCTTAATAAAATTATCACGATGCAAAGGCGTATCGTTAAAGAGTTTCACCTTTATTTTACCCATATCGGTATCAATTAGCACCAATGTCTCTGTTTCCTGGGCATGCAAAGAAACCGCAGAGAAAACAACTACCATTAACAACAGTAATAAATAAATATGTTTCATCTTAAGAGATTGTTTGTTGTGGCAAAAATAATACAAATATCCAAAAGATAAAAGCATTCGGCGAAGGCAAATCCCGGTGCAGGGATGTTCTACCGGACTGCTGCCCCCCCTCTGCCTTAGGCGTCCTTTCGGGTGGTGTATTTAAAAGCCTGAACACTATTCTCATGGCATAAAAGTGGTGTTGCCTGCCGCTCTCAGCGTGGATGTGGCCATGCTCAAGGAAATGTTCAAGCTTTGTTATAAATATGGTCTTATGGCAACAGGTAAAAGAAAAGCGGAATCAAACAGATTCCGCTTTTCTTTTACCTTGTTTAGAATAATTTACCGGGATATTCTCCGGCGTCGACTAATGCTTTTATTTTATCAACTACTCCCTGGCGGTCTTCGGCATACGTAACGCCGAACCATTTGGAGGTGGTATCCAATACTTTTACGCTGGCTTTGCCTTTGGTGATCAGTTCGTTTACCATTAAAGGAATAAAGTATTCGCTTTTCAGGTTCGTGCCGTTTTCTTTCAGGAAATTCACAAAGTAATCTTCCGAATACGAAAAGTAATCGGGCGTGAATCCCCACATGTTCATCGATACGGGGGTGTGGTCGTCTAATACAACCGTTTTCCCGTTTTCGCCGGTAAATTGAATCTGTCCGTTTATCCGTTCGATGGCCGTACGTTCTACTACCCCCGTGAGGTAGCCGTCCGCATTTGTTTCGCATACCCCGCGGGCTACCGAACCGCTTTCGCTCAACGTATTTCCTACCCGGTAACCAATCATGCAATAATCATTTTGCTTCCCTTCCATCCCGGCAAGTTGTTTGCCTAATACGGCAAAACTGTCGCGGCCATAGAAATCATCGGCATTGATTACGGCAAAAGGTTCGTGTATAACGCTTTGGCCCATTAATACGGCATGATTAGTCCCCCAGGGTTTTTCGCGTCCTTCCGGCACGCTAAAACCGGCGGGCAAATTATCTAATTCCTGAAAAACGACTTCCACCGGAATATGATTCTCATATTTGGATATAATTTTTGCGCGAAAATCATTTTCAAACGATTTACGGATGACAAATACCAATTTACCGAATCCCCCGCGGATCGCATCAAATATGGAATAATCCATAATTGTTTCACCGTTGGGGCCTAAGCCGTCTAATTGTTTTAATCCTCCATACCTGCTGCCCATTCCGGCTGCTAATACAAATAAAGTTGGTTTCATGATATTGTTTATATTTGTTACATGGTAACAAAGATAGTGATTTTTCAGAAATGCGGTATTGTTCAAGGGATTGAACCATCTAAATTTAGCAATAGGTAATGACTTAGAAACTACTTAACCGCTTTACCCCGCTTCATTTTTCACCACTTCAAATAACTCTTATACAAAGGTAAACAATATATTTATCAAATCTCAAAGAGGATGAAATTTTTCATCCGTATCTGACCGATTTTAATTCCACTGTCGCACAGTTATTTTATCCTCCAATTCATTTCTCTTTCCCATTCCTCCTTATCGGAAGCATCCTGACCGACTGTTTTTAGTTCGATTGGCAAAGGTATTCCGGAGAGGTGAATCGAAAAATTCTAAGCCCTGAAGGGTTTTGTGCGAAATCTGCCTCTTTCCCTCATACTTCGGGCGAGCGTATTTAGTACAAAAAATTTTATCTCATTCACCTCTCCGACCTTTTGCCGCCAATACGAAACAAAAAACAGCCGATCTGACGGATGCCGCAAAAAAAAAAAGTCATGGAAAAGAGAAATGAAAGAACGAAACAAAAAAACAACCTCACATCAGGAATTAACATAAAATTGGTACTTAGGTTAGTAGGTGCAGTTGCCTGTATATGGCTATTGACAAAGGTTAGTACGGCTGTATGGTCATTGCTGGCTTTGGTTGTCGCATACGCTGTTGTCCGCTTCCTAGTTAAGTGTGTATT
>JAISXD010000049.1 GCA_031270665.1 Tannerellaceae bacterium
TATCAGGTAAAATCGTTATGCTAAATAGATAGATAATTATTTATCTACCTATTCTTTTGTTGGTTGTTTTAAGTTTGCAAGAGAGGAGTACCGTGAGGCAGTCCTCTCTCTTTATATTAGCTTGTCTGTTTTTACTATTCACGCCAATCTTTTGACGGCTTCTATTTCTATTGTTCGCATTGTCGCCTTACCTGTTTTCACATCATAGAATTGTTTTTTCCAACTGAATGAGTACACACAAAAGAAACCTGCGTCATAAGTTATATATTATAACTTTATCGTCTTTTAAATTAGTATTTATGAAACAAACTAACACAATGAGAAGAGCAAAAGTCCAGTTCATACTTGGCTGCTTGTTCGCACTGTTTCTGACGACTAATGTTTGTGCTCAAACTCGTCAGATAACAGGAACTATTTCTGATGCGAGTAGCCCGCTTCCGGGAGCATCAATTACTGTAAAGGGAACCACTACGGGGACAATTTCCGATAGCAATGGTTCATTCACGATCAATGCTGAGCCTAATGCTACGCTGATTGTCTCTTTCATGGGATACAAGACACAAGAGATTGGGTTGAATAATCAAACAAAAATTGATATTCAGCTTCAGGAAGATGTTGCCGGGTTGGATGAGGTGGTAGTGATTGGTTACGGAACCGTACGTAAACGTGACTTGACCGGTTCGGTATCCTCTATTAAAGCCGATGTTGTAATGGCTGCTCCTTCAATTAACGCGATTACCTCGCTTGGAGGGCGTATTGCAGGGTTGGACATTGCTGAGAACGTGGATCCTAAAGAAACTATTATCCGTATCCGTGGTAACCGGTCGATTAGCGGAACAAATGATCCTCTGTTTATTATCGATGGTGTGCAAGGAGGATTGTATAGTGATATCAATCCCAACGATATTGAGTCGATTGAAGTGCTCAAAGATGCTTCGTCGACTGCTATCTACGGCTATCAGGGAGCCAATGGGGTAATCATAATCACCACTAAAAAAGGAGAGGCCGGTAAGATGGCTATTTCGTACAATGGTTTCGCGGGTGTTGAATATCTGTCTCAGCATCCGGATTATCGTAAAGGGGATAGTTGGCTTAATGCTCGCCGAGAGGCTTATCGGACATCGGGCTCTTGGAACTCTTCAAGTGACGATCGTGTGCTGTTCGGGTCTGATGCTGCTTGGAAAGCCTACCAGAACAATCAATGGATCAACTTCGATGACTTGACTCTGCAGGATAGTTTCTTTAACAGCCACAATATCACTGCTTCCGGTGGAAACGAACGTACAACTGCTCGCATGTCAGTAAGTTATTATGGCAATAGAGCCCAGTATAAAAAAGGTAAGTCTGAGCGTTATACGCTTCGTACAAACATTGATCACAAAGTACATAATTGGATTACGGTTGGTATGCTTACCCAGCTAACTCACAACGTAAGGCATAACAGTCCGTATGAAGGACTCACAAGTGGTGGTGGTGTAAACATAGGCAGTGGCATTGAATTAGGACAGGCGTATGATGAATATGGAAACGTAAACCGTTATCCGCTCGGCGATAGTGAGTATATCAATCCTTTGGTGAATGGAGCCTATGATTATTCTAAAGCCAACGAAAGACAAGGAACCAACATTATGGCTAATGGTTACGTAAACCTGACCCCGATTGCGGGAGTGTCGATCCGGTCAAGTCTTACCGCCAATTTTGAGTTTGAGCGTGTGGGTACTTATACCGATGGAAGTGCAACCGACAGCCAGCAGACAAATGTTTCGTCATCAAGTTTAACCAATACCAATACGCGTTTTTTGAATTGGGATAATGTAGTGACGTATCAGAAAACCATGGGCGACCATAGTTTTGGCGTTACAGGTTTAACCTCTTGGGTGAAGAATATCGATGAAACCCTTCTCGGAAGTGGCACGGATCAGATTGTGGGTAGTCAGCTCTGGTGGGCGCTCAATAGTAACGCGACGATTGGTACAAGTTCAAATTACGTACAATACCAATCTTTCTCTTATGCCGGACGTTTTAACTATTCGTACAAGGAACGCTATCTGTTGACAGGCTCGATGCGCTGGGATGGCGCTTCACGCCTTTCCGACAAGTGGGATTCTTTCCCGTCACTGGCTTTAGGCTGGCGTGTTTCCGAAGAAGCATTCATGAAATCATTGACTTTTCTGGACAACCTGAAGTTGCGTTTAAGTTATGGAACGACTGGAAACTCGGCTATAAACCCTTATGGCACACAGAATGGCGTGGTCTCGTTTAATAATTCGGGCTTGTCTTTTCAGGATAATCCGGTGCTTTGGTACGTATTTAAGCAAACGTTGGGTAATGTTAATCTTGGATGGGAAAAAACAAGCCAGATTGACCTTGGATTAGATATTTCGCTGTTCAATGGACGCTTGTCGGCTACAATTGATTATTATGATTCGAAAACTTCCGACCTGCTTCTATTACGCACGTTGCCTAATATGATGGGGCAAGGTGTTCCGACAGATAAAGGACGTACTGATTTGGCTGTATTCTCCATGTATCAGAACATCGGTAAAACCCGTAACCGTGGTTTGGAAGTAGACATCAATAGTGTAAACGTCCGTAATAGAGATTTTTCATGGGGCACAACCCTGACTTTCTCGACAAACAAAGAAAAAATTACTGACCTGATTGATGGTGAAGATATTCTTCATTCTCAATATCCGGAAACCCGTTCACTGTTGATCGGCCGTCCGATTAATTCTTACCGTACTTATGCCTTGAATGGAATCTGGCAAACCTCTCAAGCAGCAGAAGCGGCCACTTATTTTCAAGATGCAAACAAAACGATACCTTTTGCGCCGGGATTAATAAATGTGGAAGACCTCAATGGCGATAATATCATTGATTATGCTGAGGATGTAGGTTATCTAGGATCTCAATCACCGAAATGGTTTGCCGGTTTGAACAATACATTCAGCTATAAAAACTTTGATTTTAGCATTTATGCATTTATACGTTGGGGGCATTGGGGCGAAAACCCATTGAGTAACTATGACCCAAAGACCGGTGGAAAATACACTACGTTCAACTATTGGACACCCGAGAATCAGACGAATGGTTTCCCACAACCAAATGCCAATCTGGAATTTCATCAATATCATGGATATCAGGCTTACTGGTATGTTGACCGGTCTTTTTTCCGCATTAAGAATATGACGTTAGGTTATACCTTCCCATCGGAAACATTGCAGAAAATAGGATTAAAGAAATTGCATTTGTATGCAACAGGTAGTAACCTCTGGTTTAAGAATAAAAGCAAATTCATGAAGGATTTCGATCCCGAAGGATTACGATGCCAAATTGTATTTGGTATGAATATAGACTTTTAATAATCGTTCTAAAAAAAGAATAGAGTATGAAACATATAAAATTAGCTGTCATCACAGCACTTTTCGCGATAGCCGCAGGACTACAGTCGTGCGATCTGGATGAATATAATCCTTCCGGAGCAATGTCCGAAGTTGTTTTCTCTACTCCGGAAGGCATCAATGCTTTGGCCAATTCTATCTATTACAATTACCGGTGGAAATACTATGGACGTGAAGATCCTGTATTGTATATGGAAGGTGGAACGGATCTTTGGAATAATTTCAACCTAACGACCTATGGTAACCAGTTGAGTCAATACGTGAATTTAGATTGGGATCGTGGCCAGTTGCGCACGCTCTGGGAGCGACAATATGACGTAATCAATTTATGTAATACGGGTATTAACCGTATCGTTAATGTAGAGTTTCAGGACCCGGATGAAAAACGATTCCGTGAAGGTGAATTTCGTTTTATACGTGCCTACTCCTATTGGTGGCTGGTAGAGTTTTTTGGTGATGTGGTGATGCGTACCGAAGAAACAAACACGCCGGAACTTTATGCTTATCGTACACCGGCAGCTACAATCTACGATGAAGTAATTATACCCGATTTGAAAGCGGCCTGCGAACTACTTGCCGTCGAACCTATCGACAATATGGTAGGACGTGCGACAAAGAAGGCCGCTTATGGCGCTTTGGCCCGCATTGCCCTTACCCGTGCGTCTTATGGCAATGAAGCAACATACTATGAGATGGCGCTTGAAGCGGCAAATTATATCATTACTAATAAATCTACATTAGGTGTGGATCTTTATGATGATTATGCGGATGTTTTTGATCCTGCAAACAATAAAATAAATAAGGAGGCCTTGTATGTGATAACATATTCTACTACCTCATCCTACAACCCCGATAGTAATCCGAACCGTCTGTTCCGTTATTTTAATCCGGCTTACACTGAACTTTGTGGCATGAGCCAGGATGTCAAGTATGGTAATTCCCCCAATAAGAATGGTAGTAGTACGATGGCCTTAATGCCTACCCGCCATCTTCTGACTCTTTTCAGTGAAGGAGATTTACGCTATGATGTGTCATTCCTCGAAGCGTTTCCTTTGAATAGAAGTTCCTGGACATGGGATAGTGAAAATGTGGGTATATTTAAGAAACCTACATCGTTTATCGGGAATGTAACAATCAATGAAGGTGAAACGGCATTACTTTACACTAGAAAAGTATACTCACAGGCCGAAAAAGATGCGGCTCCGTATGCTATAGTCGATCTGAATATGACTTATGTACCTGAAACCGGAGCTATCCGCAGTGATGAAAATCAGTGGGCGCGATTCTATCCGCGGTTGAACAAATACAATGATTTTAGTCGTGCTTCGGCAACCTCTCCTTCGAGCAACGATGTGATTGTTATTCGTTTGGGTGAGATATATCTGGTAGCGGCCGAAGCAACTGCTATGTTAGGTCGCTCGGGTGCCGCCTCTTATATCAACGATCTACGTGAACGTGCCATTCGGCCGGGCTACGAAAGCGAGATGACTGTAAGTGATTCTGACATAGATATAGACTTCATCCTTGACGAACGTGCCCGTGAACTTTGTGGTGAGCACATTCGCTGGTTCGATCTTAAGCGAACAGGCAAATTAGTGGAGTACGTGAATCAGTATAATCCAAATATTACGGCTATTCGCGACTTTCATAAACTCCGTCCGATCCCACAACAATTCTTGCAATCTATTCAGAATGCTGTTGAGTTTGGACAAAACGAAGGTTATACAGGACCAAGTAACGAATAATTAGGTTTTTCATAGATTAAATGGGGGGCCGGCTCGTGATGAGTCAGTCCCTTTTTGGTAACATACAATCATCCTTGTTCACGTCACTTCATTTTAAAACCTCTCTTATCTTCTTCTTTACATTTTCCATATTATTATCATGCAACAATGGTATTAATTTAATTATTTCCTCAACAGATAAATCCCACCATTTTAATTTCAACATCAATTCAATTAATTCATCATCAAATCTTTTTCTGATAGTTTTTGCGGGATTTCCGGCAACTATTGTATAAGGTTCGACATCACTTCCTACTACGCTTTTCATTCCGATTATTGCCCCGTCCCCTATTTTTACTCCGGGCAATATAGTGGTATTTTGTCCTATCCACACATCATTTCCGATAATTGTATCTCCTTTCAACGGGAATTTATCCAACGAAGGTATATTTTCATTCCACTTCTCAAAAATATAAAATGGAAATGTCGAAAGGCAATCCATTTGATGATTTGCGCCATTCATTACAAATTCCACACCGGATGCTATTTGGCAAAATTTTCCTATAATTAATTTGTCGTCATAAAATTCATAAAAATGAGTAACATGGTTTTCAAAATCCACATCACTAAAACAGGTAAAATCCCCAACAATTATATTCTTATTTTTAATTGTCGGTTTCACATAAGTTACAGTATCTATATTGGGGACAGGAAACACGACAT
>JAISXD010000068.1 GCA_031270665.1 Tannerellaceae bacterium
GGGTTATTACGGAGGAAACCCCGGTTATTGACGGTAATAACTACACAAAAGGAAAAGGAAAAGGAAAAGAAATAAAAAAAGAAAAAATAAAAAAAGAAAATTTAGCGATTAAAAATTTAGAACATGAAAAAGAGTATGGAGCAAAACCTCAACAACCTTGCCTTCAGCCAATTAAGACGCCGAACGACAGGCAGAACCCGACAGAATGCGTGCATCCTTCCACAGCACAAAAAAAACGTCACATAGCTTTGAGTCAGGCATTATAATGCTTTCGCCAAGTCTTCATAATGGTTTTCGTAAAGCATTATGAAGACTTGGTAAAACCATTATGATGCCTGACTTTTCCCGGAACAGGTTTACAGTTCCGGGGATTAACCGTCTTTACCGTCATTCGCCGTCATTTACCGTCATTTACCGTCATTCGCCGTCATTAAGCGACAAACGGTTTTTTGGCGGTTGTATATTTGCAGCGTCAACGATTAGTAACTTCAAAATTTTACAGGTATGGCATTAAAATTCAAAAAAGTAGCGCGAAAAGTGCCTGGTGGCGACGAAAAGGGAACAACCAGGTGAATGTGGGAGGCTGCAACAGCACATAGGCGAGATGAAAACGCGCTACGGGCAGGCCCGGGGATGCTAACAATATATAGGTATTCAAAGGGAGAAGAATAGCCATATGTAGGTATTGCGTTATCTGACAGACAAAAATACTTTTGCAGAATATATTATGATGTCGTAATTCATAATTATTAATCAAGTCTCTTTGTAAAATGAAGCAAATTCTTACTTTTTATCTTTTTGGGGTTATCTTTTGTCTGATTGGAGTCGTGAGTGAAGCGAACGCTCAGGGTATAAATGATGTAAAGATTCATGAGATTGGAAAATCTCCCCAAAATCCTCGTTTTTTGTTTGGAGGTTATGGCGAAGTAGCCTTGCAGCGGATGTTTTATACCGACAATATTGAAAGGTATAAGTATCCGGAAAGGCATAAAGATGGAAATCATGGCAGGTTCGACCTTCCTCATGTTGTATTGTATATGAGTTATGATTTCGGGAAAGGCTGGAAGATGTCTACAGAAATTGAATTTGAGCATGGCGGTACGGGTACTACCTATGAAATAGAAAACTCTGAAACCGGAGAATATGAAACTGAAATAGAAAAGGGCGGCGAAATAGCGCTTGAACAGTTCTGGATTGAAAAGGCTTTCTCTCATACCGCTAATTTAAGGATGGGGCATATTATCGTTCCCATCGGGTTAACCAATATGTACCATATGCCTACGGAGTTTTTTTCGGTGTTGCGTCCTGAAGAAGAATCATCCATCATTCCCTGTACCTGGCATGAAACGGGCGTTAGTTTTTGGGGACAAACAAGGCAGTGGCGTTATGAAGCGATGCTTGTAGCAGGTTTGGACGCCGAACGTTTTAGTAATGCCAATTGGATAAACGGGGGCGCTGTTTCACCCTATGAATTTAAAATAGCCAATCGTTACGCCGGAGCCGTGCGAATCGATAATTATTCGGTAAAAGGCTTACGGATGGGCGTAAGCGGTTATTACGGATATAGCGCGCAGAACACCTTGAAACAAGAACGTTATAAGAATGTGAAAGGAGCCGTAAGTATTGGCTCCTTCGATGCGGTGTATGATGACGATAATATCCTGGCGCGCGCAAATGTATTGTATGGACATTTAGGCGATTCGTATGATATTTCCATGATTAATAAAAAGATGCCTAATGCAAGCCCGTCGCCGGGAACGGATGTGGCTTCGGATGTACTGAGCTGGTATGTGGAAGCAGGATACAATGTGTTATCCTTTTTCCCCAATCGTAAAGATAAAGAGGATAAGCTCTATGTATATGCGCATTATGGTTTCTATGATTCGATGTATAAAACTTCATCAAAGATCACGCCTAAAGGTTGGACGGATAGAATGATATTATCCGGTGGAATTAATTATTTCCCGATGAAGGGGCTGGTTGTAAAGGCCGAATATATGATGCGGAAGTTTAAAGCTCCTTATAATGACGAACCTGCCGTATCAGTAGGTGTTGCTTATTCCGGATTATTCGGAAATTAACGGATTACAAATTCTTTAATAATAAACAGTTATGAAAAAGTATTTACTTAAATGTATGTTTACGCTGGCCGTACTATTTATGGCCGTAAATTTTACTTCTTGCAGTGATGACGACGACGATGATGATGGCCCGGTTGTGGATAACAAGGATGAGGTGTATGGAAATATTCTGAAGTCGTATGTTAATACAACCGTAATACCTACTTATAAAACGTTGGCAGAAGCGGCATTGGAAATGCGTGCAGCCAATCAGGCGCTGAGAGAAAATGCTACCGACGCCAATATGGCTGCGGCTGCGGCTGCATGGATAAAAGCCCGTATACAATGGGAGCTTAGCGAAGCATTCCTTTTTGGCCCGGTAAGTGAAGACCACCTGAATATTGATGCACATATCGATTCATGGCCGTTGGAACTGGAAGAAATTAAAAAAGAAATAGGCTTGACGGAAGGTCAACTTACCGGCGAAAGAGCCTGGAAAGAACTGGAAGATGAAGTGATAGGCTTCCACGTTACGGAATACTTGCTGTATCGTGAAGGGAAATCTCGCCCGGTTGCCGAACTGACGGAAGGTGAATTAAATTACCTGACTGCCGCTACGGATGCGCTTGTATGGGATTGCGTATTGGCGTATGTGGCCTGGGCCGGCGAAGAAAACGTATCGGCGGCTATTAAAGAAGTTTATCGTGAGAATGCCGACATTATAAGTTTCCTTGAAAGTGAGAATGCAAGCATCAAGAACTTCGGGAGCAAGCTGTCGTCTGCCGATAGTTATTCATCCTGGGAAAGCGCTGTAGAAGAAATTATCGACGGTGTAATAGATATTGCCGATGAAGTAGGAGCCACCAAGATTGCCGACCCATACAGCAACGGCCGTGTGGAAGATGTGGAATCGTGGTATAGCTGGCACTCGCTCGACGACTATACAAATAATATCTACAGCATCAGAAACGCTTATCTGGGCGGAGAAGGTACGGCAGGTTCTCCTACCAGCGTATCATTAAGTACGTTCGTAAAAGAGAATGATGCTGCTTTGGATACCGAAATCAAAGAGAAAATAGACAACTGCATCAAGAAAATCCAGGCAATCGGCGACAATGGCAGCCTATCGTTCTACAAAGTGGTGGAAGCAAAGAGTAAGGGCGACACCAGTAGGCAAGCGATTGTAAATGAAGCGGTAGATGCGTGTTTGGCAGTGGGTGTTTCTTTTGGAAAGATAAAAGAATTATTGAAATAATAGTGTGACAAAGTGAAGAGGTTTTATTTATATATAGCGATTATACCCCTGTTTTTACTGGCAGGTTGCGAGAGTGACGATGACGACAAAGCTAAGATACCGGATGAAGTAGAACAGGATGAAGAATATTATACCGGCGGGAAGATGGGAACCGTATTTGTTTCTTCTTCAAAAGCCTATAAGCAGGCAATGCCGGCTATCGACCAGGATGCACAGTTGTTCCAGCAATTTATGCGCGGGGAACGATTGGCGGATAGAAGTTTTGTAACCAACGAAGGAATGGGATATTCGGGGCTTGGCCCGGTGTATATCCGGAAGTCTTGTGTCGCCTGCCATCCCAGTTATGGCGGACGCGGACAACGTGTTGAAACGTTTGATACAAATGATAGTAAAAACAGCTATCTGTTGATGATTTACGATCCGTCGAACCCTGCAACACTACCATTGGCGTCAAAATATTTTACCGGTATGACGCAAACACGTGCGGTGGCTCCATTCAAGGCGCCGATAGATGAAAGTGGCGTCAAACTGACTTGGCATCAATATACCGACGAGTACGGAAATAAGTATGAAGACGGTACGCCTTACAGTGCCGGTACGTCGTATGAAGGCACGCTTATCTATCCTACGGTAGAAGTAGCCCAGGATGCGATTCTGTTCAAAGATTTCGATATGAGCAAACATGCGGCGTCCATAGAAGCAACGATTGGCATTTACGGCACCGGATTGCTGGATGCCATTTCGGATGAAGATTTACGTGCCCAGTATGCAGAAGAACAAGCGCGCGGTTATTGTCAGGGAAAAATAGGCGCTGACATCGACGAGACAGGACAAAATCCGTATTATCCCGGCCCGCATCCCGGACGTTTCACATACTTATGTACGCGCGCTACATTAGATAATGGTCCTGGAGCCAATGCCCTATGGAACATTACGAATGTAACAAGGCCGAATCGTACCTCTAATTATATGACGGAAGAATATGCCAGAGTTATGTCGGAAGATACCGATGTGCAGACTGCTTTGGGACAAACGGCGGAACAGATATTTAATGATTTGTGGTCGAAATCATTAAAGCCTGAAATGACACAGGAGGATTATGATGCCTTTATGGTATGGCATCGTGGACTGGCTGTTCCGGCTGCCCGTAATCTGGACGACGAAACGGTTCAACGCGGACGTACGTTGTTCTACGAAACAGGATGTACTGCTTGTCATCGCCCGTCATGGACTACGCGTGCTGATTACAAACCGCTGCCGGCTATCTCCGATCAAAAGATATATCCGTACACAGACTTATTGCGTCATGATTTAGAAATGAAAGAGCCCGGTCGTACCAAGCTTGGCTGTCGTACAACGCCACTTTGGGGACGCGGCCTGATGAAAGTTGTTTCAGGACATTCTGATATGCTGCACGACCTTCGCGCCCGCAATTACGAAGAAGCAATCCTTTGGCACGGCGGCGAAGCAAAACTTGCTAAGGATACATTCCGCAAAATGACAAAAGAAGACAGAACAGCGCTTATCCGATTCCTTGAATCGATTTGATAAGTAAGCCGTAAGTCATAACTTATGACTTACGGCTTACCGAAAATTCACATCCGCAGTATTGTTGATTGTAGAAATTATTCTCTTTTAGTAAAATCAGGCGGCGTTCGCTCAGACCGTCTTTGCGCCAGTTCTTATCCCAAAAGGTAATGTTTTCAAATTGAGAGGCTGCCCAATGACCGGCTTCGGCTATTTGTGCGAGGTTTTTCCATCGCGAGGAAGCCAGTGTTGTAGTAAACCGTTCAAAACCATAATTATTGGCCAGACAAGCCGTGCCCCAAAGCCGTACCCTGAAACATTTCAGGCAACGATATCCTCGTTCCGGTTCGTTTTCCAGTCCGGCTATTGATTGCAACCAGCCTTCATGGTTATAGTCGCCGTCTACAATATCAATCCCCTTTGACTGAGCATAACGCGTACATTCCGCTTTACGTATCTCGTATTCTTTACTCGGACAAATATTCGGATTATAATAAAATAAGGTAGGTCGTATCTTATTAGTCAGCAGCCACTCAATAATAGCAGCCGAGCAGGGAGCACAACACGTATGTAGTAATATTTCTTCCATGATAACCACGGCAAAGATAGTCACAAATCTTCATAAATCCGTACAAATTCGCCTATTCAGTGTATTGACTAAGGCCTATCTTCGATTCCGTGTGCCAAATGATTCGTATGTGATGAATTTGTAGTTTATTTAATAAATATTCCTATCTTTGTGTCTCATGTTATGAAATTTATTCTGATATGTTTAAAAAGTCTTTAACCTTACTATCTGCTTTGTGCCTGATTCTTTCCGGTTGCAACCCAAAAGAAGAAAAGGAGAACAGGGAAAGCTTACTTCCTGCAGAGTCTTTTGTACGTGTAAATGGGCCTGATTTAATGACTCCCGACGGGCAAAAATTATTGATATGTGGTACGAACTTAGGTAACTGGTTGAATCCGGAAGGATATATGTTCCGGTTTAGCCGTACCAACTCGGTACGGATTATTCACGATGCTTTTTGTCAAATGGCCGGGCCTGACTTTGTTGATGAATTTTGGAAACAATATAAGGATAACTACATTACAAAAGGCGAGATACTGTTTCTGAAATCGGCAGGTTGCAATACAATACGTCTTCCTTTTCATTATAAATTGTTTACGGATGAAGATTATTTGGGGTTGACGGTTGCCCAGGATGGCTTTCAACGGATTGATTCATTGGTTAGTTGGTGCAGGGAAGCCGGTTTGTACCTTATTTTAGATATGCACGACGCGCCGGGTGGGCAAACGGGCGATAATATAGACGACAGTTACGGGTATCCCTGGTTATTCGATAGCGAAATGTCCCAAAAGAAATTTGTGGATATTTGGGCAAAGATTGCTGCTTATTATAAGAACGAACCGGTTATTTTAGGTTATGAATTGATGAATGAACCTATCGCCCCGTATTTTACGAATGTGGAAGAACTCAACGCCAGGCTGGAACCGTTGTACAAACGGACAATCGCCGCTATACGTGAAGCAGACCCGTATCATGTGATATTGTTAGGCGGTTCGCAATGGAACGGTAATTTCAAACCACTTACGCCGGACGCCTCTTTCGATAATAATATAATGTATACCTGCCATCGGTATGGAGGCGAGGCCACAGCAGAGGCTATCAAAAGTTTCATCGAGTTCCGAAATAGGGTGAACAGGCCTATGTATATGGGAGAAATAGGACATAATACAGATCAATGGATGTCTGATTTTTGTGCAGTAATGAAAGACAACAATATCGGTTGGACATTTTGGCCGTATAAGAAGATGCAAGGCTCTTCTTTTATATCGGTGGAAGACCCTGATAACTGGGATTTGGTTGTCGCTTTTACAGAAGCGCCTCGTGGAACATATAAGGAAATCCGCGATGTACGGCCGGATCAGGCTGTTATCCGGAAAGCATTATTGGATTTTATCGAAAATTGTAAATTCGAAAATTGCATTGTTAATGAAAGTTACATACGTGCATTAGGACTAAATCCCACTTTTGCGAAATGATGAACCAACCTTTAGCAGAAAGGATGCGTCCGAAAACGCTGGATGATTACATAGGACAAAAGCATTTGGTCGGGCAAGGGGCCGTATTGCGTAAGATGATTGATGCGGGACGGGTTCCTTCTTTTATTTTATGGGGGCCTCCGGGAGTAGGGAAGACTACGCTGGCGCAGATCATCTCGAATAAACTCGAGGCTCCGTTCTATACCTTGAGTGCTATCAGTTCCGGTGTAAAAGATGTAAGGGAGGTGATAGACAAGGCGAAGAGTAATCGCTTTTTTAATACAACCTCTCCGATTCTGTTTATTGACGAGATTCATCGTTTCAGTAAATCGCAACAGGATTCATTGCTGGGGGCTGTTGAAACGGGAGTCGTTACCTTAATCGGCGCTACGACGGAAAACCCGTCATTTGAGGTAATCCGCCCGCTGTTGTCACGCTGCCAGGTATATGTACTGAAGCCGTTGGATAAAGAAGATTTATTGAAGTTATTGAATAAAGCAATTAACGAAGATGCCTTATTGAAAGAAAAAGAGATTATTCTGACGGAAATAAACGCCATATTACGCTACTCAGGAGGAGACGCCCGCAAATTATTGAATATTCTGGAGCTTGTGACAGGCGCCGAAGAAGGGAATAATACCATAGAAATAACCGATGAGAAAGTAGTAGAGCGTTTACAGGAAAATCCTGCCGCTTATGATAAAGATGGAGAGATACATTACGATATTATATCTGCTTTTATCAAATCAATCAGGGGGAGCGACCCCGATGCTGCTATTTATTGGTTAGCCCGTATGGTGGCCGGTGGCGAAGACCCTGAGTTTATTGCCCGCCGGTTGGTTATTTCAGCGGCTGAAGATATCGGGTTGGCGAATCCGAATGCTTTATTACTGGCAAATGCCTGTTTCGAAGCCTTAAAGAAAATTGGCTGGCCCGAAGGACGGATTATGCTGGCGGAGACCACCGTATACTTAGCAACCAGCCCGAAAAGTAATTCGGCCTATATGGCTATCAACAGTGCATTAGAGCTGGTAAACAGAACAGGTAACCTGCCTGTACCGTTGCACTTGAGGAACGCTCCGACTAAATTGATGAAAGAACTCGATTACGGCAAAGAGTATAAATACGCTCATAGTTATGAAAACAATTTTGTAACGCAAGATTTCCTGCCGCCTGAGCTTCTGAGCGAAAGGATATGGATAGGCCAACCCAATCCGGCAGAACAGAAGCTTATCGATCATATGAGGCGTTTATGGGGAGACAGATATTAGATAGTAGATAATAGACATTCATTATATATTAACTTATAAAAGATATAGGTATGAGAAAGTATAATTTTTATGCAGGACCTTCTATTTTAAGCGAGTTTACGATAAAAAACACCGCTGCTGCAGTAGAGAATTTCGCTGGTATGGGATTATCAATCCTTGAAATATCCCACCGGAGTAAAGAATTTGTCGCCGTATCCGACGAAGCCCGTGCTATGATAAAGGAGTTGTTGGATGTACCCTCCGGGTACGAAGTTGTATTTTTAGGAGGGGGAGCCAGCCTTCAATTCTGTATGGTTCCTTATAATTTGTTGGCGAAAAAAGCCGCTTACCTAGATACGGGAACCTGGGCTTCGAATGCCATTAAAGAAGCGAAACTATTTGGCGAAGTAGACGTTGTAGCCTCTTCCAAAGAAGCGAATTACACGTATATACCTAAAGAGTATACGATACCGGAAGACGCCGATTATTTCCATTTCACATCCAACAATACAATCTACGGTACGGAAATGCGTTATGACCCGGATGTGAAGCTGCGTATGGTTTGTGATATGTCGTCGGATATATTTTCACGCCCGATAGACGTTTCCAAATATGATATAATCTATGCCGGCGCACAAAAGAATTTAGCTCCGGCAGGCGTAACGCTGATCATTGTGCGTGAAGACGCTTTAGGACATGTAGAACGCGCCATTCCTACCATGCTTGATTATCGCACGCATATTAAAAAAGAATCCATGTTCAATACGCCCCCTGTGCTTCCTATCTATGCTGCGCTGCAAACCTTGAAATGGTATAAGGAACAAGGCGGCGTGAAAGCGATAGAAAAGATAAACCTGGACAAGGCGGTCATCTTATATGATGAAATAGACCGCAATAAATTATTTAAAGGAACTGTAGCTGTTGAAGACCGCTCTATTATGAATGTTTGCTTCATAATGAATGATGAATACAAAGAACTGGAAGCCGATTTTGCCTCTTTTGCCCTCGCCGCCGGCATGGTAGGCATAAAAGGTCATCGTTCGGTAGGTGGATTCCGCGCTTCCTTATACAATGCAATGCCGAAAAATAGTGTAGAGGCATTGATTACTTGCATGAAAGAATTTGAAAAACAACATTGATATGGCAAAGATATTAATAGCAACAGACAAACCTTTCGCAGCGATAGCTGTGAAAGGTATCCGCGAAGTAGCAGAAAGTGCCGGCATGGAGCTTGCATTGTTGGAGAAATATACAGAAAAAGCTCAATTGCTGGATGCGGTAAAAGACGCCGATGCGATTATTATTCGCAGTGATATCATTGATAAAGAGGTATTAGACGCTGCTAAGCAGGTAAAAATAGTTGTCCGTGCAGGTGCGGGATACGATAATGTAGACCTGGATGCAGCAACGGCCAACGGGGTAGTAGTGATGAACACACCGGGGCAAAATTCCAATGCCGTAGCCGAATTGGTATTTGGCATGTTGGTATATGGCGCCCGTGGTTTCTTTAACGGTGCATCGGGTTGGGAACTGAAAGGCAAGAAACTGGGTATTCTGGCATATGGCAATGTGGGACGTAATGTAGCCCGTATCGCCAAAGGTTTTGATATGGATCTATATGCGTATGACGCCTATACGCCGGTGGCCGCAATTGAGAAGGACGATGTTAAATCGGTTGCTTCCGCAAAAGAATTATTTGAAACCTGCCAGATTGTATCGCTTCATATTCCGGCAACTGCCGAAACAAAAGGGTCAATCAATTTTGAATTGATGAATAAGATGCCAAAGAATGCAATTGTTATCAATACGGCGCGTAAAGAAGTAATGGACGAAGCCGGATTAACTAAAATGCTGGAAGAACGCCCCGACTTTAAATACATAAGCGACATCAAATCGGCAATCGACGTAGAACTTGCCGCTAAGTACGCCGGTCGTTATTTTTCTACGCCCAAGAAAATGGGTGCACAAACGGCCGAAGCAAACATCAACGCCGGCATTGCCGCCGCCAGACAAATTGTAGATTTCATTCAAAACGGAAACGAAAAATTCCGCGTTAATTAATCAGTAAGAAAGATGAAAATAAAACCTTTCAAAGGATTACGTCCGCCAAAACATCTGGTTGAACAAGTCGCTTCACGCCCTTATGATGTATTAAACTCGGAAGAGGCGAGGGGAGAAGCCGGCGATAATGAAAAATCACTTTATCACATTATCAAACCGGAGATAGATTTTCCGGCCGGAACAGACGAACACGATCCGGAAGTATATGAAAAAGCAGCCGAGAATTTCCAGAAGTTTCAGGATGAAGGCTGGTTGATAGAGGACAACAGAGAATTATACTATGTCTATGCCCAAACCATGAATGGCCGTACACAATACGGTTTGGTGGTTTGTGCCTGTGTAGATGATTATATGACAGGTAAAATCAAAAAGCATGAACTTACCCGTCGCGATAAGGAAGAAGACCGGATGAAGCATGTACGTATAAATAATGCAAATATTGAACCTGTATTCTTTGCTTACCCGGACAATCCGGAATTAGACGTTATTGTAGAGAAATATACGGCAAAAACGCCGGAATACGATTTTGTAGCCGAACCGGATGGCTTCGGACATACCTTCTGGCTGCTTGATGAAGAGGAAGATATTTCCCGCATTACAGATATTTTCGCCCGGATATCGGCGTTATATATTGCCGACGGGCATCATCGTTCGGCTGCCGCAGCGCTGGTAGGAGCAGAAAAAGCCAAACAAAATCCGTACCATAGAGGCGATGAAGAATACAATTACTTTATGGCCGTTTGCTTCCCGGCCAATCAATTAACCATTATTGATTACAACCGGGTGGTAAAGGATTTGAACGGCCTGTCTGAGACTGAATTTCTGGATAAACTCACGAAACACTTTATTGTAGAAGAAAAAGGAACAGACGTCTATAAACCGGACGCCCTGCATAACTTCTCGCTTTACTTAGACGGTAAATGGTATTCGCTGACATCTAAACCGGGGATCTATAATGATAACGATCCGATTGGCGTACTGGATGTAACCATTTCTTCCAACCTGATATTAGATGAAATACTGGGAATTAAAGATTTACGATCGGATAAACGCATTGACTTTGTGGGCGGTATCCGTGGATTGGAAGAGTTGAAGCGCCGTATAGACAGTGGCGAAATGAAGGTAGCTTTGGCGCTATATCCCGTATCGATGAAACAATTGATAACAATTGCCGATACCGGAAACATCATGCCTCCGAAGACAACCTGGTTTGAGCCTAAATTACGTTCAGGCTTAGTAATTCATAAATTGAGTTGATGAAAATAAAAAATATCGTATTTGATTTAGGAGGGGTACTTATTGACTTGGATGGCAAGGAGTCCATTCGCCGGTTTGAAGAAATAGGAATTTCAAATGCCGGCGAATGGCTCGACCCCTATGAACAAAAAGGCATTTTTCTGGAATTGGAAAACGGGAAAGACGATGTAGTCACTTTCTGCAACCAACTCCGTGCCTATGCCGGAAAAGAGTTGTCTTTTGAAGAAATCGTATGGGCCTGGTTAGGCTTTGTTGTGGATGTTCCGCAATATAAATTGGATTATTTGTTAAAATTGCGCGAGAAATATAAGGTATACCTGCTAAGCAATACCAATCCGATTATCCAAGAACAATGGGCGCGTACAACCAAATTTTCAGCCGCCGCCCGCCCGATAAACGATTATTTCGATAAAATGTACACCTCCTATGAAGTAGGTATTACGAAACCCGACAGGAAAACGAGGGTGTGTCAAAAGTGACATGCCCTTTTTTAATATCAAAGGCCGAACTTTCCCAAGCCCAGCCTTTGCATTTTCCTAAAATTTTCATAATTTTAGGTATTCAAAATTTTCATATGGCAAAGTTACATTTTCGTCCTTACATACCCAATCAAACGCTACTTTTTCCAAGTAGAATTGATGAAGATATTGCGGCAAACGATCCTG
>JAISXD010000091.1 GCA_031270665.1 Tannerellaceae bacterium
CCAGATACTCAATAACTATATCTCCGATACGGCTCTCGTATCGAAAAAGCTGATGCTGTATGATACGAATCAAATCTATGATTCTACGGGCGAGATCGTCTACAGCCTGTTGGTAAACCGGCTGCCTTGTATGACTGTTACCGGAGAGCTTCCCACTTTCAAGGGGGATAAGAAAACGGTTGCCATGGCCTTTGAAAACCGTCAGAACCCGGAAAGGTCATTTACCGCCACCAATGTGCAGATAGACGTACAGGGCACTTCTTCGCAGTACTATCCCCGGAAGAACTTCAAGACAAAGTTCAAAAGCGGGCTGACTTTAACCCAAACAGGGGAACATGCAACAAAATATGCCCTGACGGAAAATGCCATCCCCGTTGATACCTTTTGTGAGAAAGCGGATTTTGCCGAATCCTCAGGGACGCATAACACCGGGATGGCAAGGTATATTGATTCCGTACTGAGAAGACTCAATTATCTTACCCCGCCTCAGAAGGAGGATGAAAGGGTAAGGACTACGGTTGACGGTTATCCGATAGCCATATTCCATAAGGCGAACGACAATTCCCCGGCAGAGTTTGTCGGTAAATACAACTTCAACAACGACAAGTCCACACAGGAAACTTTTGGTTTCGATGGGGCCGACGAATGTTGGGAGTTTTTGAACAATACGGCGAACCGTTGTCTTTTTAAAGCTGCCGACTTTTCAGGCACTGCCTGGCTGGACGATTTTGAAGGACGTTACCCGGACGGGTATACAAACGCCACAAACCTGTCGGCGCTTATGGCCTGGGTGGTTTCATGCAAGGGTAATCCGACGAAATTCAAGAATGAAGCGTCCGCACATTTTAATCTTAACAATCTCCTTAGTTATTATCTTATCTCCGAACTTTTCGGGATGGTAGACCAGCGGGCGAAAAACCAGTTCCTTGCTTCCTGGGGAAACGAAGGGGCGGGCGATTACAAATGGTACTTCATCTTTTACGATAACGATACCTGCCTGGGAATTAATAACGAAGGTGCCAACGTGTTCCCGTTCAATATAGAAGACCATGACACGCTGGGAGACGGGCATGTATGGAACGGCTGGGATTCGGAGCTTTGGAAGTTGGTGAAAGCTGCTTTTGCCGGTGAGCTGGCCACCATGTACCGGAATATGCGGCAGACGGGGGCGCTCTCATACGAGGGGGCGATAGGCATACTGAACGGTGAGCAGGCCGCCCGGTGGAGCGAAGTGGTGTATAACTTAGACGGGCAGTACAAGTATATCCAGCCCTTAATCGAAACCGGACAGGGAACATACCTGTATGCGCTCCAGGGCTCCAGGGCCGACCATCGTATCTGGTGGCTCAGGAACCGCTTTTCCTACATGGATTCAAAGTATAATGCCGCCGATTTTTTGAATGACTTTATCACCATGCGTATATATACTCCAGCCACATGGCAGGGAGTAACGCCTGATGCGGATTTTGACCTTACCCTTTATAAAGATTCTTATGTCCGGGTAAAATACGGCTCCTACATTTTGGAACAAAGAGCGAAAGCCGAAGAAACGGTACACATCCAGGCTCCCAACATCCAGTTCAACGACACGGAAACGATTATATATGGCGTATCCTCGGTGAAGGGGGTAGGCGCCCTGCCGGCCCTGTATCCGGGAACGGTGGATATTGCCAATGCCACGACGCTGACAGAGCTGGTAATCGGTAGCGCGGTGGACGGATATAAAAATGAGAACCTTTCCCATGTGTCTGCCGGCAATAATAAAATGCTCCGCGCAGTGGATATTCAAAACTGCCCTAACTATACCGAACCGCTCGATTTGTCGGGTTGCGAGAATTTAGAGACGTTAAAAGCATTGGGGTCTTCCGTTTCTGCCATAAAGCTTCCGGCAGCGGGTATCGTGAACCGGATGGAACTGCCCGGCACCATTGCGAACCTTACCCTTCGGAACCAACAGTCGCTTACATCCGAAAATCTTATCCTTGAGGGGATAAGCAATATTTCCACGCTGATACTGGAGAATATGAACAGCCTGGACCAGATCGGATTAATTAAATCGTTACTGGCCATATCGCCGGTAAAATTAAACCGCCTACGGCTGACAGGCGTGGACATGGAAGATGACGATCTCTCCGTCCTTATGCGATTGGCAACTGTCGGAGGGTTGGATGAACAGGATAATCCTTTACAAAGGGCGGTCGTCACAGGGAAGTTTCGTGCCGGCTCGGCTTTTGAAACGGATATTGAAAATTGCAGGGGGTGGTTCCCGGAATTGGAAATTACAGTGGATACTGAAATAACAGACCCGGTCACTACATTTGAGTTCCTGTCCTCGAAAAATCTTCCGGTAAACAACGCAAGCTTCAGCGCAAATTTTGCATATACTAAAATAAACGACACGACATATAAAATTAAAGCTCCTACGGGAGCCAATATTAATCTCCAATTGTCTTCCGATAATCATGAAAAGCTAACAGAGTCCTATACGGTATCCCGAACAAGAACGAAGATATATATCGTAAATTACATACCGCTCAGGACGCTTACAGTTAAAAGCTCATCAACCGGTATGGCCGTTCCAGGCGCACTGATCACCATCGGGGAGAACTCCTATGTTTCAGATTCGGAAGGGAAGGTCTCTCTCAGGAGTGGGAGCGGCGTCACGGGGAGTGTGAACGCCGTAGATTACGGCATCGCTTCATTTACCTTACCCCCTTCTGAAACAGACACTTCAACGGATGTAGTTGTTTACCCGTACGTAAACGTAGCTTTTATTACGCTGGATGATAAATATAAGACAATATTGGAAGGCGCCGTTGTTGATTTTGCAGGTACAACAGCCACCACGGACGCTTCCGGTAAAGTTGTTTTCAGAGCCTCCAAAGGGACGTATAACTGCTCTTTCCGGTACGGTAACAATAATCCCGGTACCTATCAAGTGGTTGTTGGAGATTCGGACCTGTCCGCCGCTTTTCTAACCGTTCCGGTCACTAAGGAAGATTTAAGGCCTGTGCCTAACGGCAGGGCGCAGATACATTTTTTGGCGGGTAATAATAGCAGCATTTCACTTGCCGTTTCCAGCCCCACACCCTGTATTATCTATTGGGGCGACGGGGAAATTACCGAAACAGACCCAAGCGTGTCGGCATATACCCATACGTTTACATTGCCTCCCGAAGCCCCAAGCAAAATACTATTGGAGGTAGGGGACTGTGAAAACGCAACTCGCATATTTTCCACTAACAAGAACAGCGGGATATTGGCCTATTGGTCAATCGGTAACAGTAAGGTTTCCGGTTTGTCGTTCGGCAGTAGATATCCTTCCTATGAGAAAAGCGGCAATTTGGTCTACGTGGGTTTCGATCTGTTTAAAAACGATTCGGCAAGGACTAATTTTGATGAGCTATTTGGTTATTGTGAAAATTTTCTGGGTGGTGACGATGGACTTTTTGACAACCTTACAGGGGCGATCTCGTTGAAATGGGCCTTCCAGTACACAAAAATATCAAACGATATAGACCTCTCCGATTGCATCAATCTGGAAGACCTGTCTTTTGCTTTCCATAATTGCGGTATTAAAAACGCGCCCAAAATAACCAGCACAAAATTAAAGAATTTAGAATGGGCAATGGCAGGAACCACAATGAATCCGGTAAAACGGGACCTTCTCTCTTTCAGGGCGGACGGGAGCAGTATTAACGTAAATGCGGACTATTTGTTCGCCGGGATTACGGCGCCTTTTATAGAATTGCCTGATGCTATAGCCGTATATGGAGATTATTACGTCCTCCGTTATGCACAAATCGGCTATCTCGTTTCATATGCAGAGATTCCGCCTGCCATTACATCCAAGACACTTGGAGAGTTCGGCCTAAGCAAAATCTATGTTCCAACGAACGCTGTCGAAGCTTATAAATCGGCCTCCGTTTGGATAAATTACGCAAATAAAATCTGCCCAATGAGTGAAAAACCAGTATAACAGTTTAGATATGAAAAAAATAAAAAATAACACGATCAAAGCCGGTAAAGGGAAAGTTTTCCGCAGAATCGCCGACGGCTTTATTGCCGGCAATATGCTCTATTTAGGCAAAACGTATTATGTCGCAGGTAAACTTCTTGACAAGCCGCTTGACGAACTTCCCGAACACTACGAAGAGATAGACGAGGTTGTCATAGACGAAGAGCATCCTATTGTCGCCCCTTTGGATGAAGTGGTAGCGGAAATTCAAGCGGAGACAGAGGAGGTTATTCAGGAGGAAGAAGCGCCCCCGGAACAGGAAGAGGTTGCGCCTCAAAAAGAGCCGAAAGTGATAACGGTACAGGATATTGTTTCCATGGCAGAGAAAGTGGAGAAAATATATAACCTGCTTACGCCGGAGCAAAAGGCTATGATTGAATAAATTTTTATTAACCTTTAAATAATAAAATAAAAGCCGGTTAAGATTAGCCGGCTTTTATTTTATTCATAGCTTAAAATCATTAAACACCTGAATACCTTCTTTTTTATCCTGGTCTAATACATGTGCATAGACCAGCGTTTGTTTTATGCTGGTATGCCCCATCAGTTCCTTAAGCGCATTCATGTCTTTCGTTTTTCTTAGATAAAAAGTAGCGAAGGTATGCCTGCCGACTTTGGCAGACAGCTTTTTTTCAATGCAGGCAGCTTCGGCAATTTTTTTCAGATATTGATTCACTTTCTGTACGCTGATAATATTATCCCATAACACCCCTTCCTTACGTCCTCTTTTTTGTTTATCAATTATTTTCCAGAGTGGGGCCGATAGAGGGATTCTCACCACACGGGGACGTATGTTTAACATTTTTGCTCTCATATACCAGAACTCATTATCTCCGATTTGCTCTATCGTTAATGCTTTCGCATCTCCAATATGGAGGGAACTAAAACACATGAAGAGGAAAAACTCCAGTACATGCTGGTAGTTTTCCGGTAAGGAACCGGCAATGTAAAGGTCGGCGAGCGCCTCCAGTTCCTGTTCATCGAGAGCTTCGGCAGTAGTCTCCCGGCAACCTCTCAGTTTTAATCCATGTGTGGGATTTTCCTTTAATATTCCTTTTTTTACGGCGTCATTAAGATAGACGGACAAAATAGTAATGTTTTTGTTTATAGTAATTTCGGCCTGTCCGCATCTGTTTCTAAGATAAAGGACATACTTGCGAAAGAAGTCCTGATTCAAATCATCAATGTAAACGATTTCTTTATATTTGCGTAAATTATTGATGCAGGAGAGATGTTTCTTTCGCGTGGCCGGCGTTACTTCCTGAAAGCGGAGCTGCTGGTAACAGGAACAAAAGTCGAAGAAATTTTTATACTTGCCGGGATTGCGATATTCAATCCAAAAAGTTTCAATACTTAACTTTTCATTTCGGAGCCGGTATCGTACAAGGATGTCATTAATTGACGATTTTATGTTGGATATGATTAAGTTTTTATCCTTTGCGTATTCGTAAGAAGGTTTAATCACTCCGTTTTTTTCATCGAAGAATTTGGGTGGCAAACTAATTTTAGCCGGAATTTCCACTTTCTCCCTGTTCAGGTATAAGCTGATATACACAGGGGCTTCTCCTTTACTGTTAACCCTTTTCAAATATACTCGAAACTGCGCCATTTTTTTATCTACAATTAAAGATTTTACCTACATCAAACATGCCAATTTTGTCAATAAAAGTTAATGCTACCTTGCATTACATACCCTGTGAATACGTCTGAAATACAGATAAGAGCAATGAAACAGGCATAAAACAGTTAAGGGACATTCCCTGCGGAATGCCCCTTGATTTGTTTATGTATGTTAAAAAGTGGAGCATATCGGACTCGAACCGATCACCTTTAGACTGCCAGTCTAACGCTCTAGCCAGATGAGCTAATGCCCCCTTTGTTATTTTCGAATGCAAATATAGAGGTTTTCCTTAGATATGCATTATCTTTACAGCAGAAATTTAATTTGATAATGCTTGTTTATAATACTACCTTTCATATTGATAAGGATATATTGGATGATGTTTTGCCTTATTTGACAAAGATCTACATTCCTAAGGCCATCGCAGGAGGTTTTCTTCATCAACCTTATTTAAGAAGAATACTGCAAATAAATGAGGATAGCGGAGAAAGCTATGCGGTACAATTTCATGTGAAAAATATCGATACATTGAATTATTGGCTGGAAAAAGAAGGAAACATCATTCATCAAGCTTTAACGAGGCGGTTTGGAGATAAAGTTGTGGGATTTACTACGTTGCTTGAGGAGATAGACTGGGAAAAATGATAAAGGAGCGCATCATATTGGGGATTGACCCCGGAACAATAGTCATGGGATATGGAGTTCTTCAGATTGTAGGTAATAAGCCTAAGCTGATGGCAATGGGGGTTTTACAATTGGATAAGTATGAAGACTATTACCTTCGTTTGCGTAAGATATATGAACGTGTTGCCGGACTAATTGATGAATACCTTCCCGACGAATTAGCCATTGAAGCTCCCTTCTTTGGAAAAAACGTACAAAGTATGTTGAAGCTGGGAAGGGCGCAGGGTGTTGCTATGTCGGCTGCTCTAAACCGTGATATGCCTATTTTTGAATATGCCCCTTTAAAGATAAAGATGTCTATTACCGGAAACGGGAAGGCTTCCAAAGAGCAGGTAGCCGGCATGCTTCAACGTTTCCTGCATATAGCCGACGAACAGATGTTTCCCCAGTTGGATGCGACAGATGGATTGGCGGCTGCAGTCTGTCATTATTTTCAAACGAACAATCTTGTTTCAGAAAAGAAATATTCCGGCTGGAAAGACTTTATCAATAAGAATCCCGGTAAAGTGAAAAAATCATAGAAGGAGAATTATGAAGCAATCCGTAAATAAACAATTACCCGTCTATCTGCTGTGTTTTCTTTTTATCGTAACCCTTTCGTGTAAACGAACGGCAGAACAACCCGGCGAAGGTATGGGCGATGACTGGATAGACAGCCTCCAACATATTTATTTATACGGGATTTGTATTGACTCATTGGATGTAACGGAATATCCGATTAAGAGTGGAGATAATCCGGCCTCTATATTTGCCGGTTTAGGTTTCTCGCCGGCGGAAGCGGATAGTATCAGTAAAGCTTCCAGGCAAGTGTTGGACCCTACTAAATTACGTGCCGGGATGCACTATTGTACGTTTACGGCTACCGACAGCACACAGGCCATCAAATATATTTCATTTGCCAAGTCTCTCACGGATTTTGCTATTATAAGCTTTACGGCGGATACCATTTGCTCGTATGAGTTCAATAAAGAGATTGTGTTAAAGAGGCTGTATGCAGAAGGTACGTTAAACTCTTCCCTTTGGAATGTATTGAAATCAAATGGAGTAGACCCCCTGTTGGCTATTAAAATATCCGATGTGTTTGCCTGGCAAATTGATTTTTATGATGTAAAAGAAGGAGATTCTTTTCAGATAATGTATGATGTAGCCTATATAGACGATACAATTCCCCTTAGTATTTCAACGATTGAAGGCGTTAAGTTTATACATCAGGGAAAAGAATTTATGGCGATTCCTTTTACACAAGATAGTATATCCGAATATTTCGACCGGGAAGGGAATAGTTTACGTAAAGCTTTCCTAAAAGCTCCGCTTGACTTTCTCAGGATTACCTCCCGTTTTTCTAATTCCCGTTTTCATCCTGTTCTGAAACGATACAGGGCTCATCATGGGGTAGATTATGCCGCTCCGTCCGGTACGCCTGTAAGGACAATTGGCGAGGGAACCGTTATAGCAAAGGCATTTGAAGGAGGAGGAGGAAATTATGTAAAAATAAAGCATAACGCGGTTTATACAACTACCTATATGCACCTTCGTGGATTTGCTAAAGGGCTTCAGGTTGGGAAACGGGTTGAGCAGGGAGATGTTATTGGTTATGTAGGTTCTACGGGATTATCTACCGGCCCCCATCTCGACTTTCGGGTTCATAAAAACGGACAGCCGATAAATCCCCTTACGATGGATGTTCCTCCGGGAAAACCGGTAAAGCCTGAACTAAGGGATCGTTTTATGTTGGCCAATCAACGTGTTTCAGTAGAATTGGACAGTTTTCACATTAACCATACTAATTTACACAAATGAAATTTTTAGGAAATATTATCTGGCTGCTTTTGGGAGGTATCGTAACGGCTATCGAATATCTTGTAGCCAGTATCGGCATGATAATTACGATTATTGGTATTCCTTTTGGGTTGCAAACCCTTAAATTGGCGCGTTTAGCGCTTTGGCCTTTCGAAAGTACGGTTACAGACGGAGGAAGCTCAGGGGGGTGTTTATCTGTTGTTATGAATATTATCTGGATATTGATCGGTGGAATCTGGATTAGCCTGACGCACCTGTTTTTCGGATTATTGCTGTGTATCACAATTATCGGCATCCCTTTTGGTATCCAACATTTCAAAATGGCCGCCTTGGCATTAACGCCTTTCGGGAAGGAGATTGGTTAATATCCGTGTATTATACTGCGTTGCGGCAGGGGCAAAAACAGTGTGCTACTATTTTTACAGGAGTTTGCCCATGGGTTTCCCTAAGTTGATCAGACGCTCCTTTTTTTCAGAGAGAGGGCGCGCCCATTTGTAAAAAAGCCGGTTACAATAACTCAATTGTTTTCTCCAAGGCCATGCCGCGGGAGCCTTTAATCAGGATGTGGTAGTTCTTTAGCGGATTTGCTTTGAGAGTTGTTAGCAGGCCGTCCGTTGTTTGGCTGGTTGTAAAAGCTTTGCCTGTTTTGCTGAAATATTCTCCGCATAGATATACTTTATCGAATTTTCCGGCTATTATTTCTTCTATCACTTCGGCATGTAATGCTTCGCCGGCTGTGCCCAATTCTTTCATATCTCCCAGGATAAGGGCTTTTGGGGATACATCCATCGCGGCGAAATTCCGTATGGCTGTTTTCATGCTGGTGGGATTGGCGTTGTAGGCGTCAATGATCAGTTGATTGCTTGCCGTTTTTTTATATTGCGAACGATTATTGACCGGTTCGTAAGCGGCGATGGAACGGCTGATACGTTCGGCGGGTATCTTGAAATAGCGGCCAACAACTACTGCCGCCAACACATTATCCAAATTATAGGCGCCTACCAAATGCGTTTCAACGGTATGAATCTTACCTTGTTGCCGCCAGTCGAAAATAAGGAACGGTGTGTTGCCGACAACATGTCCTGAGGTAAAAGCATCATCCGAAGAACCATACGTAATTTGTTCAATGCCTTTGGCAATGGATTGCAATTCCCGGTCTTCTTCCCGGATAAAGATTATCCCTTTTGTCCGGCGTATGTAATCGTATAACTCCCCTTTTGTTTTTATAATATTTTCAAACGAACCAAAGCCTTCCAGATGGGCCTGTCCCACGTTTGTAATAATTCCGTAGTTGGGCTGGGCAATTTCCGCCAATTCTTTAATATCTCCCAAATGGCTGGCTCCCATTTCGATAACAGCCATTTCATGATCGTGGTTTATCCTGAGCAAGGTAAGCGGTACGCCTATCCGGTTATTCAGGTTTCCTTCCGTATAGAGCAGGTTAAACTTTGTAGAAAGGACGGTAGCGATCAATTCTTTGGTCGTCGTTTTCCCATTGGTGCCGGTAATTGCTATTACAGGTATACCTACTATCTTACGATGTCGCTGCGCTAATTGTTGCAATGTTTTCAACGCATCATCAACCAGAATCGTCCGTTCGCCTTTATAATAGGCGGGATTATCAATTACCGCATAATCGGCGCCTACGGCTAAGGCTTGTTCGGCAAATTGATTTCCGTCAAACGTATCTCCTTTCAATGCAAAAAATAAAGAACCTCTCCGGCAATTCCGGCTGTCCGTCGTTATTTGCGGATGACGTAAATAAATTTGATATAATTCAGAAATAGTCATAAGCTTCTTTCAATAGTGTTTTCTTTGCACAAATGTAACAGATATTATTTAATTCCGTACTTTTGTAATGATTAGTTTATAAATTAAATATAAGTGAGGCAAAAAACGATTAATATCAAAGGGACGCTTGTTTCAATAGAATCCCCTTTAGTGATGGGTATTTTAAATATAACGCCCGATTCTTTCTATGCCGGCAGCCGGAAACAAACGGAGGCGGATATAACTAAACGCATTGAAACCATCCTGCAGGAAGGAGGGCAGATAATAGATATCGGAGGATATTCGTCGCGTCCCGACGCCGATAACGTTTCTCCCGAAGAAGAAACGGCGCGGTTGGCTTTTGCCCTTAAGATACTAAACAGGCATTATCCGGATGCTATTGTCTCGGTAGATACGTTTCGTGCAGACGTTGCCCGCCGCTGTGTGGAAGAGTACGGAGTAGCGATCATCAACGATATTGCCGGCGGCGAATTGGATTCCGGCATGTTTCAAACAGTAGCCGCTCTGCAAGTCCCTTACATTATGATGCATATGCGGGGGACGCCGCAAACCATGCAACAATTTACCGTCTACAACGACCTGATTGCCGACATTCGGAAATACTTCTCGGACAAAGTGTACCGGCTCGAACAAATGGGCGTGAATGATATCATCCTCGACCCGGGCTTTGGTTTTAGCAAAACGGTAGAGCAGAATTATCAATTGATGCACCACCTGAATGATTTCGATATCTTCGGGTTTCCCTTATTAGTGGGTATTTCCCGTAAGGCAATGATTTATAAGTATCTCGACACGACCCCTTCCGAAAGCCTTAACGGTACAAGCATTTTAAATACGCTCGCTTTGCTCAACGGCGCGGATATTCTCCGGGTGCATGATGTGAAAGAAGCGGCAGAGGTAGTAAAAATAGTATCCAAATACAATAATACCTTATAATATATGTGGATGCATATGGGTATAAAAGACGTTATTGATATACTGCTGGTAGCTTTCTTCCTGTACTATACGTATAGACTGATGAAGAATTCGGGCACAATGGCCCTCTTCAGTGGTATTATTTCTTTTATTGCCGTGTGGATATTAGTATCGCAGGTGTTAGACATGCGTTTGATGGGCGCCATATTGGATAAATTAATCAGCGTAGGCGTTATTGTGTTGATTATCTTGTTTCAAGGTGAAATCCGACGTTTTTTGCTTGCCTTAGGTTCCCATAGTCGGTGGAAGTTCCTTACCAAACTGTTTTTCCGGAAAAACGGAGAAGATGAGAACGAAAAAAAATATGTCGCCCCGGTAGTATTGGCCTGTATGAATATGGCCCGTAAAAAGACAGGGGCGCTGATTGTGATCCAGCAAGAGATGGATTTGTCTGTCTATGAACATACCGGCGAGATGTTCAATGCTGATGTCAATGCCCGTTTGATAGAGAACCTGTTTTTCAAAAACAGCCCTTTGCACGATGGCGCCATGATTATTGCCGACAGTAGAATTAAAGCGGCCGGTTGCATCCTGCCGGTTGCCCGTAACGCAATCATTCCGAAAGAGCTTGGATTGAGGCACCGTTCGGGCTTGGGGATGTCGATGGAAACAGATGCATTGGTTATCATTGTTTCGGAAGAAAGAGGGAAAATATCAGTAGCCCACGAAGGAAAACTGAGTCAGGACATAACAGCCGAAGAATTGCAACAAATACTCTCTGGGGAAGAATAAAGATACGTTACTGTTAAATCTTCTAAAACTGACACGCCGGCTTGTAAATTCTTTATGCGTTTTGCAAAGTCGATATTGCATTTTGATTATTTTTGTAACCAAATCGCCACGGTAACGAATAAATAATATAAAAACTTCCACTATGGAATTATTGCAAAAAATCATCGAACACGCTAAAGCTAATAAACAGCGTATTGTCCTTCCCGAAGGAACGGAAGAACGGACTCTTTTTGCTGCCGACCGTTTATTGGCCGGCCAGGTTGCGGACATTATTCTTATTGGGAATCCTGATGCAATCCATTCGTTAGCCGGCGTACATGGATTGAACCACATTCATAAAGCGACTATCATTGATCCTACAGATCATCCGAAAAAAGAAAGCTATGCAGCGTTACTCCTTTCGTTACGCCAAAAGAAAGGGATGACGCCTGAAAAAGCAGCACTCTTAGTAGAAGATCCGTTGTATTTAGCCTGCTTGATGATAAAAGCAGGAGATGCAGACGGCGAAATAGCCGGCGCGCTAAATACAACGGGAGATGTGCTTCGCCCGGCATTGCAACTAATTAAAACAGAGGCTGGCATAAGTAGCGTATCAGGGGCTTATTTAATGTTTACTAAAAACAATCCGTATGGCGAAAACGGGCTGCTGATCTTTGCCGACTGTGCGGTAATTCCGAATCCTACAGCCGCCGAATTAGCAGAAATAGCTGTAACTACCGCCCGTACGGCAAGAGCGATTGCACACATTGAACCAAGAGTTGCCATGCTGAGCTTCTCGACGAAAGGAAGCGCTTCGCATGAAATGATTGATAAGGTAGTAGAAGCAACCCGCTTGGCCAAAGAAATGGCGCCGGATGTGAAGATAGACGGCGAATTGCAGGCTGATGCGGCATTAGTTCCCTCCATTGGCGCTAAGAAAGCGCCGGGAAGCGAAATTGCCGGAAAAGCAAATGTGTTAATATTCCCATCGCTTGAAGTAGGGAATATTGCTTATAAATTGGTAGAACGTCTGGGAAATGCAGAGGCCGTAGGCCCGATTCTTCAGGGAATGGCAGCGCCGGTAAATGATTTATCACGCGGATGCTCATCAGACGATATATATAAAATGGTAGCTGTTACGGCGAATCAGGCTATCGCCCTCAAAAAAAACTAACGTAAGAAAAAAAACAGGTATGAAGATATTAGTTTTGAACTGTGGCAGTTCATCTGTAAAATATAAGTTGTTCAATATGGACAACGGCGAAGTGGCGGCGCAAGGTGGCGTGGAAAAGTTAGGATTACCGGGGTCGTTCCTGAAATTCATCTTGCCGGACGGGCAGAAAGTAGTGTTGGAACAGGATTTGCCGGAACATAATGCAGCCATTGAGTTTATACTCCGTATCCTGACCGGGAATGAATATGGATGTATCAGGTCATTAAAAGAAATAGACGCTGTAGGTCACCGGGTAGTTCATGGCGCCGAGAAGTTTAGCAGCAGTATACTTGTTACTCCGGAAGTAATCGGGCAAATGGTAGAATGTATTGATTTGGCCCCTTTGCACAATCCGCCGAACCTGAAAGGAATTCGTGCCATGCAAACCATTATGCCGGATATTCCGCAGGTGGGCGTATTCGATACCGCTTTCCATCAAACGATGCCGGATTATGCCTATATGTATGGTCTGCCTTATTCCATGTATAAGAAACATGGCATCCGCCGGTATGGCTTCCACGGAACCAGCCACCGGTATGTATCGGCCCGTGCATGTGAAATATTGGGTGTACCGTATGAAGAACAACGTATCATTACGGCCCATATCGGAAACGGAGGCTCTATCGCAGCCATCAAAAACGGAAAATCCGTAGATACGTCTATGGGGCTGACTCCGGTGGAAGGATTGCTGATGGGTACCCGTTGCGGAGATATAGACGCAGGCGCCCTTACCTATATAATGGATAAGGAAAACTTAGACGCCAGAGGAATATCCGACCTGATTAATAAACAAAGCGGCGTATGGGGTCTTTCGGGTATCTCATCGGATATGCGTGAAATAGAAGCGGCTGTTGCCGAAGGCGATAAACACGCCATCTTAGCCCTGAGCGTTTATAATTACCGCATTAAAAAGTATATCGGAGCCTATGCCGCCGTATTAGGCGGAGTTGATATCCTCGTATTTACAGGAGGTGTAGGCGAAAATCAATGGAGTACCCGTAAAGCCGTATGTACTGATATGGAATATATGGGTATGAAGTTAGACTCTGAAAAGAACGATGGCATGCGTGGAGAAGAAATGGTGATCAGCGCCCCGGATAGCCGGGTAACAATTATGGTAATCCCTACCGATGAAGAATATATGATTGCTTCGGATACAATGGAGATATTGAATCAATTGTAAGTTAAAATTCAATGTCGTTTAGTTAAGGAATCGGATGCCTTACGACGTTATTCCTTAACTGAACGACATTGAATTGCATTTTCAAATAGATGTCTTATTCGTGGATATCAGAATACTTATACTTCACGCGGTCTGGTTTTGTGAGATGTCATTTGGTTCAAAAAGTTAAAAATTTAAGGATAAAAGTTTGCCTAAACAATCATGACAAGTTTCATTGACAGTATCGAAAAAACATTTAATAGCATGGTGGAATTTATCAGGAGAGTCATAATATCTGGCAATATCCAATACAAGAAAGATTGGTTTCATGCTGTATTTTTCTTTTAACTGGACAAGGAAATCCATGATTGTTTCAGCTTCTTTCTCAAGATATTGTTGTTGTTTTTCCACATTTAGCTTACCCGGAATCGCAGTGAGTTTACGATATCTCTGAATCCATGCCTGCGCATAAAAGCTCTCACTTGGGCAGGCTTTCTTTCGATTCCGGTAAACTCCTTGATTCTCGTTATGGCTTGGGCTATACTGCATACCGGATTACGGTTGAAATCTTTCGTAATTTAGCCGTCGAATTTCTTTGCCGGAGAGATTCAGTTTAGTAAGCATCTTTTATGGGGTTTGAATACTACAAAGATGTTTACTTTTTTATTTTATCTCACTATTTTAAACCGCGCGAAGTATAACACACATGAGTGGCAAAATCGGCAGTAATCGTGATTTCTCGTATCGGTACTACAACTCCTTTATTTCTTTATTTTCTTGAAAGTGACCGGCATTTCCCAGCCGTCGGCAGTAACTGTTCCCGTCAGTTCTTCTTTATCCGGCTTGATAGAAACTTTCACATCGCTGCCGTCTACCGACAGGTTACAATGATACGTATCGCCTTCTTTTTTAATTTCTTTAATCGTATAAGAAGACGTACCGATCCGGGCAATAGCCGTCAGTTTTCCATCTGTTTCTTTGAACTCTATACTTCCGTCCTGGTAGCCATAGGGGGCGTCGGGTAGTGAATACGACCAGTTACCTTTCAGTTTATCGTTGTTTGCATCCATTGTTCCGGCATACACCGCCATCGTAAAGAATAAGAAGCCGAAAAGAACGGCTGTTTTTGTAATTTGTGTGTTCATGATCTGTTTATTTAAACGATGTAAATATAGTAATTTATTTGAATTGAATATGCAAGACGACCATTTCGGAAACAGTTCCCACACGATAAGGAGGGCCGGCGATACCTATACCGGACGAAACATATAATTGGGTATTCCCTTTCCGGCAATAACCATACGGGCATTCGTAAATCAGTTTCATCAGTAAAGGATACGGCCATAACTGCCCATAGTGTGTATGCCCATATAGGCCAAGGGCGACGCCATTCATGGATGCTTCGGCGAAAGTCCAGGGTTGATGATCGAGCAGTATTTTCGATTTTCCGGGATCGAAGTTCTTTGTCAACGCATTTAATGGTTTGCGGCTTTTATTGATATAATCGTCTCTGCCTATCAGGTAGAATGAGTTATTTATTAAAACAGCGGAATCGATTAATAACATAGCCCCAGTCTTACGTATCCAGTTTAGCTTGGCATATCGGTTTGCCCTGTACTCGTGATTACCCAATATGGCGTAGACGCCTAAAGGGGCTTTTATCTTTTGTAAATCATATTCGGCATGCATTTGTTCGGCAAACCTGGATTCATAATCCATCAGGTCGCCTGCAAGGACTACCATATCCGGTTGTTGGGCATTACTCATGGCAACAAATTTCTCCACTTGCTTTTTGTCGATGATCTCTCCGATATGAAGGTCGCTCATCATAACAACGGTCAGGCTATCCAACTTGCCCGTTCCTTTGGGAATTATGATGTTCTGATGGGTTACAACCGGGTTCATAACCGCCCAGTAAGCATGACTCAATAATCCTGCGACGCTCAGGATAACAAGAAAGAAAAGCATTAATTTTGCCTGCGCCCAATGCGATGTTATCCATTTAGGATACCAGGGATGTATCCGGTTGGATAAACGAACCAGTTCTATCACCAGCAGGGCCATGGTAACATACAGCAACTGAATATACCACGTTCCACAATAGTAGAGGATGGGTGTCATCACATCATCTGACAGCGATTTATGAAAGAAAAAGCCGGTAAAGAAAACAATCAGTTCGATAGCAAACAGCAATATATAAGGTATCCGCCAGCTTCTTTTGGCAGGTATGGCCTGCCATCCTCTCCGGAAAACATACGGATTGAGTACTAATTGCGCTACTATCGAACCCAAGAATACTTTCATTTATTCAAACCTGAGGTTAAATACAATAAGTTCACTATCCGAGCCAATACGGAAAGGAGGCCCCCATAATGACAAGCCGGACGAGGTATAGAAATGTGTATCCCCTTTCTTTAAATAACCATAACTAAGTTCAAACAGTTGTTTGGTTACCAACGTTAACGGCCAAACCTGCCCATGATGGGTGTGTCCGCTGATTTGCAAATCCACCCCTGCTTTGGCGGCTTTGTCCAATTCCCAGGGCTGATGGTCTAACACAATAACCGGCCATTCGGGGTTTAGCTTTTCAACTAATTCTTTAACAGTTAAACGATTGCGATTGCTGCGGTCGTCCCGTCCGATAATTTGCAAATGGTTCGGCAGTGTTACTACCGAATCACAGAGTAAATGTACTTGGGTAGGCCGAAGAAAATCTTTACTTTCGCGGATACCGCTTATATATTCATGATTTCCCGGCGCCATATAAATACCTAAAGGCGCTTTTAATTGCGCCAGTTCTTCCTCCATCCGCTGAGAGCGAAGCGGTGTGATGCTACTGTCTATCAAGTCTCCGGCGATAAGTATCAAGTCGGGTTGCCGGGCGTTGATCAGGGCTACATACTTTTTGAGTGCGGCTTTGTTGGTTCCATATCCAATATGAAGGTCGCTTACGGCTACTACTTTCAATTGTTTGCCGGGAGAGCCAATCGGTTTATTCAGGGTAATATCAAGCTGCTTTACCGCCGGATGCGTATAATGGATAAATCCATACAACAGCACACAGGACACCAATCCCAAAACGATAAAAAAACTATACGTATAACTCCAATGGAAAAGTTTCAACAAGTCGGTAACCAATAAGCCAGGTACCATATATAAGGTGAAAACCAACCAGCCGGTACCGGTCTGATGCAAATAATGGGCTAATGTAGCAGGTAGGGCTTCGTCTCTTTTAATCATGTACAGGAAAGAAAACGCTCCCAACCAGTAAATAGCAGCAATGATCAGTTTAAAACCAATTGGCAAGCCGGAAAGGGCTTGCCAACCTCGGATGAATATATAGATATTTCCACTAAAATAAATTCCGAAAAGAATAATAAAAAATACAGGCATTCATTTATTTCTTAGGATATCCCACCGGGTTATTCATTAATAACAAGTGGTTATCTGTTAATTTTAAAACCGTTTTCAGGGTTTCCTGATTCATGGAGGCGCGTGGCACGGTAGCAAGCCCCATACCGGTGCAGGCAATATTGATATTCTGGCAAACAATACCCACGTCTACGGCTCCCATAAGTTTGGTTCCCTCGTTTATATTCTTGCTTAGCCGGGACAGATCGGATACCAGGACAAGGCTTACCGGGGCAGCTTTAACAAAATCCTGTCCGCCTGCCACCGCTTCTCTGTAATCGCCGGCTGCCACAGGTTGTAAAGCATGTTCCTTTGCATCATAAAGATAGGCTCCTTCTTCCATAATAACGTATACATCTACATCCTGTGCATTTATGGCTGATGGAGCCGTACGTTTTCCGTCTTCGCGATTGATACCGTTGGCTGCCCACAGCAGCGTGGATAAATCCGATAAGTTTAATTTATCAGGAGCAAATGTACGGTCAGACTTCCGGTTGTTGAAAACCTTCATCAAAGGTTCGCCACCCGCTTTTACAGGAGCGCTTAATTTAATCACTTTTAAATCTTGTGCATGTATGCATCCGATAAATAAAAGTGCACAAAAAGTAAATACCAAATGTTTCATAAGTTGTTCATATTACGGGTTAAACACAAGTGTAAACTACTTAAAATTCATATTTGTCTGTAAAATAATAAAATATTTTATGAATTTGACCGTTTCACTGATTAGTATGCAAAAGTAGGAAAAATATCGGATATATAAATACCCCTATATGCTAACATCTTTCGTATTAATCCTGTTTTTTTTCGTTTTAAAGAAATGTATATTGATTAACAGATAACTTTAATCTACGGTTGAATGAAAAAGAGAATTTATTTGCTTAGTGTGTTGCTTTTTATTGCTATCTATTCGTATGCTCAGACAAACAGTTTTATTGTTAAAGGACAAGTGGTAGATTCGTTAACAAATGAAACAGTTCCTTATGCAACGCTTCGTATAGCGTTAGTTACAGCGCCCCAAACGCCCGTGAAATTAATCGCATGTGATGAAAACGGGAAATTTGAATCTGCTTTGAATGTGACAGGCAATTATGTGATGTCTTTACAATCGATTGGGAAAGCTCCCGCTACAAGAACTTTTACCGTAAGCGCCGGCAGCAAGACAGTAGATTTAGGTAATGTGTATATGCTTGAAGACAACCAACGGTTGGCGGAAGTTACGGTAACGGCTCAAAAACCATTGGTGAGAGTTGAAATAGATAAACTTACGTATAGTCTGGAAGACGACCCGGAAGCGCAGACAAACAATACGCTCGATATGCTTCGCAAAGTTCCTATGATAACCGTAGACGGAGAAGATAAAATACAATTGAAAGGCTCGGAAAACTTTAAAATCTATTTAAACGGTAAACCGTCGAATATGTTATCGAGTAACAATGCTTCGGATGTATTAAAGAGTATGCCGGCCAGTTCGGTAAAAAATATAGAAGTGATAACCGAACCGGGAGCCAAATATGATGCGGAAGGCGTAGGAGGAATAATAAATATTATTACTTCCCGCAATTCATTGCAGGGATATACCGGGACGGTAAGGGCGGACGGAAGCCTTTTAGGCCGTTTTGGAGGAGGCGGTAACTTATCGGTAAAAGCAGGAAAATTCGGCATAACCGGGAATTATAACTATCGTTATCAAAACAGTCTATGGAACGACTCCGAAACCATCCGTGATACCAAAGGCGACGCTCCTTCCCAATTAACTCAAACCGGAAGAAGTAAAAACAAGGGTCCTTTTCAATTTGGTTCCTTAGAGGTGAGCTATGAAATAGATACGCTGAATTTACTTACCATCGGCGCGAACCGTTTTAATGGAAACATGAGGAATTATTCGGAATTGGAAGCAGCCATGAATTATTCCGGAGAAAAGTCTGATTACGGCTATGCAAGTGACGGGTATGGCAAATATACTTTTGGCTCGACTGATGTGGCGATTGACTATCAACACTCTACCGGTAAGAAGGAGGAATTGTTTACTGTTTCGTACAAATTCAGCAATTCGCCGGACGACAGCGAGAGCCGGACATTATTTTCCGGAATCGTGAATTATCCTGATTTTTTACCGGTATTAAATTCGCGCTGGGAAACCAATGAGGCTTATACCAATGAACATACGATACAGGTAGATTATACAACGCCGATTGCCGGGAAGCAAACGATTGAAACCGGGTTGAAATATATCAACAGGCAAAACAACAGTAATACGGAAAATCTCCATTATATTGACTCTACAGGGCTATGGATAGAAAACCCGTTTAATCCATCTAACGAATTCAGGCATAAACAGCATATTTACGCCGCATATGCAGGGTATACATTACGTTTGGAAAAGTGGGGATTTAAAGCCGGTTTCAGAGGAGAAGGCACCGCGCTGAATGTGAAGTTCAAAGATACCCCGGAAGAAAACTTTAAAGCCGATTATTATGACATTATACCGAACGGAACCATTTCGTATCAATTGAGCATGGCGCAACAACTGAGAATCGGATATAATATGCGTATCCAACGCCCGGGCATATGGTATTTGAATCCATATATAAACACCACCAATCCCGAAAACATCTCCTACGGTAATCCCAACCTCAATTCGGAAAAAAGCCATAATATCAATATGAATTATAGCATGTTTGCACAGAAAATCAATATCAACATAAGCGGAAGTTATACATTCCTGAATAATGCTATTGAGCGATATACCTTTATTAATGAAGACGGAATTGCCGAATCTACCTATGGGAATATAGGAAAAAGGCACCAGATAGGTTCCTTTGGTTACATACGGTGGAACCCTGTTTCCTTCTTTAACATTTCGCTTAACGGAGGGGTGAATTATGTTCGTTATAAAGCCGAGTCGCGTCAGTTAGAAAACGACGGCGTTTTCGGAAGGCTATTCTCCAATGCCCAGTTTAATCTGCCGAAAGATATAAATATATCTTTATATGGAGGCTATTCCAGCCCCTGGATAACCTTGCAGGGAAAAGGGTCGCGATTCTACCATACAGGATTCAATATCAACAAAAACCTCCTGAAAAAGAATCTTACCATAACCCTGTCGTGCAACAGCCCTTTCCAGAAAAACATGAAAATGACCAATGAAACATCCGACACAGTCTTTCTCATGCGAAGCACCAATTATTGGCGAGCCCGTGATTTCAGCATCCGTATCTCGTATCGCTTCGGAACATTGAAAGATAACATTAAAAAAGTACGCCGGGGCATTGTTAATGACGATACTAAGAGCGGTGGAAATTCAACTGAAGGAGAAGGCCAACCCGGTTTGTGATACAAGAGAGATGTTGTAGAGCTGGTAATCCCTCGCCTCCTATTTTCCTCCAAAGGAAAAGTTTACCGGGATGAATGTTGGGGAGGTGAGGGGATAGCCTCCTATATCGAAAGTTGGTTTGAGCTGGAAGGAAACGTTTGATTTCCGGCTCCCTATTCCTAAGAAGTTTTTAGCGATTGTGAGGATGGCATTTCTTGATTCGCCTTTCAGCAGGGTTGCCAGATCAAGCCCGATACTTAGCGGTAACACCTGTGTTTCGCCGGCTGCAACATTGAATGCCTGATCGATTGCGCCTGTAGTAAACTGCATGTCGTCGATAGTTAACATGTATTGCAATCCGTTTAAAGATGCGACTGATTGATTCGGGTTGCTGACATTCAGGTTTAATGTAAAATTTAATGGAACAGATGACGCATTACCCGTCAGAAGAGACGTCAACTGAAGGATATTGGCAGCCGTAAGCCCTTTGGAAAGATTCGTTCCCGAAAGAGATAAGTCCGTGATGGAGTTGTAACTAAATTTACATTGTGTAAGATTAAAAGCGCTTCCTATTTGCTTAGCCACATCACATCCTGAGCATGTGAAAAAGAGGGCAAAAACGAAAATGAGATGTTTGGATTTCATGAAACAGTTGTTTATTAATAATGAGCAAATGTATGAAAAAAAAGAGACAATCCGGGGCCGTCTCTGCAGTTCATTCCCACGAAACCTCTTTAAAGGCATACCGGCGCATCTCTCCGTTCTCTAATTGAAGGAGTAGATGCCCGGTAGTTTCTATATCATATATGCGGGCGGAGAAAGAACCTGCCGGATCTGAAAAAGGATGATATCCTTCTTTCCGGTAGAGCGCCTGCATATAGGTATCCTTTATTTCGGTAAATTTTTCTTGTAAAACCAATAGATAGTAAGCGTAAAATATCCGGAGGAACCTGTTCAGTACGTCTTGTTTATCATATGTTTTGCCGGTAATCTGTATCAGCGAAACGGGATTGGGGGCGCTGCTTTCAAATAAAGTCTGGTTAAGGTTTATCCCTATGCCGATGATGGAACGGGAGATCGTTGTCCCGGTTACATCATTCTCAATCAGTATTCCGCTGATCTTTTTATTTTGCCGGTAAATATCATTCGGCCATTTGATGGAAACAGGGTTTGTGTAAGCGCCCAACGTTTCTTTTACGGCAAGGGAAGCTATCTGCGATATAACAAATTGCCGGTTTGTAGATAGTTGTTCCGGGTATAAAACAATGCTAAACAACAGGTTCATCCCCGGAGACGACTCCCAGCTATTCCCTGTTTGCCCGCGTCCGCCGGTTTGATAGCCGGCTACTATTACGCTACCTTCCGGTAAATATTCTTTTTTCAGATACGCACGAAGATAATTGTTTGTCGAATCGGTTTCATCCAGACAAATGAGCTGGGGATGTGCATCATTCCTGTTCATCGATGTATTTTTCCCTTATTTTTTTAGGTAATTTGGCGATAACTTCTTTGTAGGAATGCCGTATCCAGTATTTTATTTCGCCGGCAGGCATATCCCTGTCCAGATAAATCGTATTCCAGTATTTCTTATTGAAATGATAAGCTCCTTCCACAGCTTTGTAACGTTCGCGCAGGCCTTCCGTATAATCCGTATGGCATTTTAGCGAAAGGCAGGGTTCGCCGGCGTCTAACGGCAATAATAAATACATCTTATCTTCTACCTTAAACACCAATGATACATCATCGAAAGGAAAAGATTCCGTAGTGTTTCTCAGCGAAAGGCAATATTCTCTTACATCTTCTATATTCATAGCGCTATGTTTTCAGAAAACAAAAATAACGGATTTACATAAATAATTTTGTTTCCCATACGTTTTCTTGCCGTTTTATTTTATTTTTGCATTTCATTGTAATATTCTTTTTAAATTGTAACCCATCCGTTAGTTGCTTAGATAATTAATAACCATTAAATATAAATAGATGACATTATGAGAAATACAATTGTTTTGCTTTTATTTTTATTGCTTTCTGGAGGATATGTTCATGCACAATCCATGTCGGCAGGGAACCTGCGTTGCGAATACATGCATGATCCGTTGGGTATAGATGTGGAGCAGCCCCGGTTTGCCTGGGAGTTGGCTTCTTCCGGGAAAAACAAGAAGCAGACGGCTTATCAAATCGTTGTTTCCGAAGATCCGGCCCTGCCGGCAAATGGCGTATGGGACAGCGGGAAAGTAGCCGGCGGCGAGACGAATCAGATTCATTACCAAGGGCGCCCGTTCAAGCCTTTTACCTATTATTACTGGCGGGTTCGCGTGTGGGACGAACAGGGGAAACCGTCTGCCTGGAGCCCGGCAGCGAAGTTTTCTACCGGGGCATTGTCTGAAAGCGATTGGACGGCGATGTGGATTGGCGATGTGGATGTCCCCATCACAAAGGAAAACCGGTATTACCCGCATCTCGGCTACTTTTCCGACTATGCTTACCAGCCTTATGCAGAAAAGTGGGCCGTAATTGATCTGGGCGAAACGCAGCCGGTGGATGAGGTGAAACTTTTTCCTGCCGATAAGAAAGAAAAATTGTTCCCGCTTCATTTTAAGGTAGAAATAGCGGAGGATGTGGCTTTTGCCGGGGCGGAAATCATGACTGGCGCGTTGAACGATGAAGCGACGGAGCAATCGTTTCCGTATGTCGCCAAACTTTCCACGCCGGCCAGGGGGAGATATGTCAGACTGACGGTTACCAAGTTGCCGTCTGTCAAGAAAGGCGTCTATGAATACGGATTGTCTGAAATCGAATTGCTGTACCGGGGAAAGAACCTGGCTTTGAACAAACCGGTGCAAGTCTCAGACGAGAAGATAGAATATCAATGGGGCGATGGCGATTGCAAATGGCTTTCGTCACTGCTGACGGATGGTTATTATACGTCGAAGCCCGGCGATTATTACGCCAATATACCCCCTTCCCCGCTGTTGCGCAAGGAAATCAACATCGGTAAAAAAATCAAACACGCTTTGTATCATACGTCCGCTTTAGGTATTTACGAGGCCTATATCAACGGGAAAAAGGTCGGCAGGCAACTCCTGGCGCCGGAATGGACGGATTACGATCATCATGTACAGTATCAAACGCATGACGTTACCGGTATGTTGCAAAAAGGAGCGAATGCGCTTGGAGTCATGCTGGCAGACGGCTGGTATTCGGGCGCACGCTGGTCGCATCCGGGAAGAGGCGGATACGGCAGCCTTGCACGCAAATTTATCGGACAATTGGTTATTTACTACGAAGACGGAACAACCGAAACTGCCGGGACAGACAGCACCTGGAAATACCTGGCGCAGGGGCCTGTTACGCAGGCAACCACCTTCGGCGGGGAAGAATATGATGCGAAAAACGATCCCACAGGCTGGGATGAGCCCGAATTTGACGACTCGCAGTGGAGCGCCCCAGCCGTCTACCCGGACGAAGCCGCCAATCTGTGCGCTCAATTGAACGAACCCATTGCCGTCATCTCCGAACACAAGGCCCTGTCTGTACACAAAGTAGGCGAGAACAAATACATTTTTGATTTGGGACAGAACATCGTGGGTTGGTGCCGGCTGTCGCTGCCATATAATCCGGGGCAGACGCTTACGTTCCGTTACGGCGAAGTGCTGAACGACGACAAGACGCTGTATACGGAAAACCTGCGCGGCGCTCGGCAGACAGACGTCTATCATCCGGCCCATGAAAAACGGATTGATTACGAACCGCGTTTCACGTATCACGGTTTCCGTTTTGTGGAAGTAGACGGTTTGACGCAGACGCCTCAGCTCGGTAATATCCGGGGCAAAATGGTTGCTTCTTCATCTCCCCAAACCGGGACGTTTGTTACTTCCGACCAAGACGTGAACAAACTGTGGGAAAACATCCGCTGGACTCAATGGGGCAACATGATATCCGTGCCGACCGACTGCCCGCAACGTGACGAACGCGAAGGCTGGATGGGCGATGCACAGGTGTTTTCACAAACGGCCATCTACAACCTCGACATGGCCGGCTTCTATACGAAATGGATGCGCGACATCCGCGACGACCAGTTACCCGACGGCCGCCTGCCCGACATCTCGCCGAACGACGGCGAATGGGCGGCGTTCTACAATGCGCCGGGCTGGGCCGACGCCGGCGTTATCATCCCCTGGCGGATGTATCAGAACTACAACGATACCGTCCTGCTGGCCAGGCAATACGGCACAATGAAACGTTTTATCGATTTTATTCACCGGCGCAATCCCGATTTGCTGTGGCGTTTCAGCCGGGGGCATATGTACGGCGACTGGCTGAACGGAAATACCATTGTCTCGGATGATTATCCGAATACGGGCGGACAGGTTCCGAACGACGTATATGCTACGATTTATTTTGCCTATTCCACCGGCATACTTGCCAGGACGGCCAGGTTGTTGGGCAAAGAAAGCGACTATGCCTATTATAACGCTTTGGCCGGTAAGATAAAACAGGCCTTTGCCGCCGCCTACATTTCGCCCGACGGGAAAATAGAAGGCGATACGCAAGCCGGTTACGCCATGGCGCTGGAATGGGAGATGATACCCGAAGCATTACGTGTGCAAGCCGCCGCCCATATGGCCGAAGCTGTCAAAGCTTACGACTATCGCATCTCTACCGGCATCCATTCTACGATTCGCCTGATGAAGCAGTTGAGCGACTACGGCTACGCCGATATCGCCTATCGCCTCCTCGTCAGCCGCCGTTTCCCGTCATGGCTCTATTCGATAGACCAGGGAGCGACTACGATTTGGGAACGCTGGGACGGATACGTTGCCGGGCGCGGTTTTCAGGATGCCGGAATGAATTCGTTCAATCATGTGGCTATCGGCGCTGTGGGCGAATGGATGTACAGCCATATCCTCGGTATCCGTCCGGACGAAAACAATCCGGGGTATCGCCATTTCACCGTCAAGCCTTTGCCCGGCGGAGAACTGGAATGGGCGAAAGGCAGCTACCATGCCATTACCGGTACAATCGAAGTATCTTGGACAAACAAGAACCGTACGTTCACATTGGATGTAACAGTTCCGCCTAATACGGAAGCAACCCTTGTGACGCCGTTCGACAATAAAACGTACAATGTTGGTTCGGGCAGGCATCATTTCAGCGTAAGATATTAGAATGGCGATATAAAAAGTATGTCTATACTGCCATGCCATCCTTGCCGTTTGCAGACAAGGATGGCTGTTGTACTTACACTCGAATTTTCCATTTTTTTTGCAAATTAGTTGTTTAACCATCGGTTATTTTTTTGTACATCGGTTTTTTTAAATGACTATAGATGTGTTTTTAGAAGAATCTTGTGTATTTTTTTTATTTCTTCCCTGCTTATTTTTATTTCATCCATAGTCATTTTCATTTTTTTTATTAGATTTTCCTTTTCCCGGGGAAAAAAGAATTAAAATCGTAATTTTGTCGCTGAATTAATTGTATGGGACATGCGAATTGAAGAAAACTACTCGCTTTTAGCGTATAATACATTTCATTTACCGGTAAAAGCCCGATGGTTTATGGAGTATGGGAATGAAGAAGAACTGGAGCGTATCGTAAGGGATGAGTATTTCCAGGAGTGTATTTCGCTACATATAGGATGCGGAAGCAATCTGTTATTTATGAATGACTACCGTGGTATTATCCTTCACTCTCAAATAAAGGGGATTCAACTCGTCGAAGAAAACGAAGACACGGTGTTATTACGGATTGGTGCGGCCGAAATATGGGATGATGTGGTAGCCTGTGCCGTTTCAAAAGGCTGGGGGGGGATTGAAAACCTCTCGAATATACCGGGAGAAGCGGGAGCGGCGGCCATACAAAACATCGGAGCGTATGGCGTGGAGATGAAAGATGTAATTGAATACGTTGAGGCCTACAATCAACTCTCTTTTGAGAAAAGAACCTTTACAAAGGAAGAATGTCAATATGGATACCGTTATAGCTTCTTTAAAAACGAGCATAACGAGCCGCATATCGTAACCCATATCCTTATCCGGCTAAACAAAAAACCGGTTTATGCGCTTCAATACGGTAAGCTGAAAGAAACATTGGCCGGCTGTCCGGACGTCTTCCTGGCCCATATCCGGGAGGCTGTTATTGCTATACGGAAAGAAAAACTTCCCGACCCCGGGGTAACCGGCAATGCCGGCAGCTTCTTTACCAACCCGTTTATTACGAAACGGCATTTCAACAGACTAAAGGTCTGCTATCCCGACATGCCATCCTACCCGGCCCCGGGCTACCAGGTAAAAATCCCTGCGGCATGGCTGATTGAACAATGCGGATTCAAAGGGCAAAATCACGGGCAGGTGGGCGTTTACACGAAACATGCGCTGGTGCTTACTAACTTAGGCGGCGCTAACGGGCATGAGATAGCGCTGGTGGCCGAAAGCATCCGCTCTGCCGTAAAAGAACGTTTTGATATTGAACTGACACCCGAAGTTAAATACATAGATTGATGAAAATTACTTTTTTAGGAACAGGAACATCCACCGGAGTCCCCGAAATCGGTTGCCCATGCGAAGTCTGTACCGGTAAAGACCCGCGAGATCGCCGTTTGCGTACCTCTGTGTTGATAGAAACAGAAGGCAAATGTATTTTACTCGATTGCGGGCCGGATTTCCGATGGCAAATGATACGTAATAAAACCTGCCGCCTCGACGCCGTTTTAATTTCCCATGAACATTATGACCACGTGGGCGGTTTAGACGACCTACGCCCGTTTTGCATAGGGAAAGGCGTTGACGTCTATGCCGAAACGTATGTTGCCCATGCGATTAAAACACGTATACCGTATGCTTTCCGGGCGCATAAATATCCGGGCATTCCGAATATGGAACTTCATCCTGTACAAAACGAGCCTTTTGTTGCCGCCGGTATTCCGGTTATTCCCATCCGGGTTATGCATGCCTGTTTACCTATCTTTGGCTACCGCATCGGCAATATGGCCTATTTAACAGACTTGAAGACGCTACCCGAAGAAGAATTGCCCAAATTGCATGGATTGGATGTGTTGATTATCGACGCCCTGAAAAAGAAAGGGCATCCTTCCCATGAAAGTATAGATGAAGCATTAGAAAATATAAAACGGATACAGCCCAAAGCCTCTTACTTAATACATATGAGCCACAGGATAGGTTTACATGCCGAAGTGGAAAAAGAATTACCTCCCAATGTTTATTTGTCGTACGATGGTTTAACCATTCATATATAATATTATTCACACGAACAGGCATATAACCGGTCGGTATAATAGCCCCCCATCGAAAAAAATAAACAATAAACAACATTTTTTCTTATAATTTCAAAAACTTATTATACCTTTGCTTCGACTTCGAGATGAAGTTAAAACGGTTTAATTGCTGAACATTACATGCTGTAACGGCATTTTCTTAAGGTTCAAAGTAAAATTAAAGGTTAGTAAAATTCATCCGTGTTCAGCAATAATGATCCCGTTTAGCAACGTAGCTCTTTAGCTACCGCGCTAAACGGGATTTACCATAAAGTTCGTATCCTTTTTATGACAGGAATGGACGCAGGTTTGTTAATAAATACAAATCTGCATAAGAGTTGTTAAACTAATTGTTTTTCCTGCTGTCTATTTTACACGAATTTGGTATTCTTTGTAGTAAAAGAAATGAATCATTAATTATGAACGTTAAGCATTTTTTTGTCCTGTTGATTGTGTGTTTCTTTTCATTACCGGCGTTTGCTCAACGCAATGTGGAAGTAAAAGGAATGATTGTTGAGGAAGGTACGGATATTCCGGTAGAGCAGGCAACGATTCGCCTGCTGAATACGAAGGATAGTACCATGATAAACGGAGTAGCCAGTTCGCGTAGCGGAGGTTTCTCCCTGAAAAACATAAAACCGGGGAATTACCTGTTGCATGTTACCTTTGTTGGGTTTGAACCCTTATACCAGCCTTTGCAGATTACGGGAAGAACCCATCCCGTTGATGTTGGAAAATTAGAGCTTAGTGATGGGGCTATTCTTCTGGGGGAAGCGGTTGTTGTGGGAAAAGCCCCCGAAATGGTGGTACGTAATGATACGATAGAATACAATGCCGATTCGTATAAGGTAACGGAAGGTTCGGTGCTGGAAGACTTATTGAAAAAGATGCCCGGTGTGGAAGTTGATAGTGAAGGGAAAATTACAGTGAATGGAAAAGAAGTAAAAAAGGTGATGGTAGATGGGAAAGAATTTTTCTCAGACGACCCAAAGGTAGCTTCTAAAAATCTTCCTGCCCAGATGATAGACAAACTGCAAGTGTTGGATAAAAAAAGCGATATGACATTGATGACCGGCTTTGATGACGGCGAAGAAGAAACGGTGATAAACCTGACCGTCAAGCCGGGTATGAAGCAAGGATGGTTTGGCAATGCTTTTGCCGGGTATGGCAGTGACGAACGGTACGAAGGGAATTTCATGGTCAATCGTTTTTACAACAACGACCAGTTTACCCTCATGGGGGGATTGAATAATACGAATAATATGGGATTTTCAGACCTTGCGTCTACCATGTTCCAGGGGATGGGTGGAGGCGGAGGCGGCCCGCGTTTTCGCGGAGGCAACAACAGCGGTATCACCCAGTCGGGAAATATAGGGATGAATTTCACGAAGGAATTTAATAAAAAGCTTACATTAAATGGGAATGTTCGTTATAGCCATTCGGACAATGAACTTTTTGGAAACAGCAAAGACAGGAAGATTCAGCCCGGCGACAGCCTTCAGCATCAGGAGAGCGAGAGTTACCGGAATCGGAAATCGGATAATCTGGGTGTAAATTTCCGTCTGGAATGGAAGCCCGACACCCTGACGAATATCATTTTCCGTCCTAATTTCAGCTATAGTAAAAGTGAAAATATTTCGTCTGAAGAATATGTTACCTTGCAAGGCTTGAAAGATATAGACGAAGCCCTGATGGATTCGCTCAACAGGGGCGATTCGTATCTGGCGGATAATGGGAGCGGGTATAATATGGACGCCCGCCTGGAAATAAGCCGTAAACTCAATAGTAAAGGGCGTGTGCTGAGCGCTTCTTTTTCGGGAGGCTATAGCGATTCGGATGAAGATGGTGCGGAATACTCCAATACCTATTATTATGGCGGAAGGGACGTCATAGCTAATAAATTGATAGACCAGCAATATCAATACGACAACAAAGGATATAACTACCGGGCGTACCTTTCGTGGGTGGAGCCTTTGGGATGGGATAATTTTCTTCAGGCAACGTACAGCTTTAATCAGCGGAGGCAAGAGGCGCTTAAACACACTTACGCAAAAGACGACAGGGGGGATTATACGGCGCTCGACACGGCTTATAGCCAGAGCTACCGCAATGATTTCATTAACCAGCGCGCCAGCCTGAGTTTCAAGTCACAACGGCAGAAGTTTAATTATACCGTTGGTTTAAACCTGGATCCTTCGTATAATAAAAGTGAAACATTTATTGGGGATACCATCCTTTCGTCCATCTCAAGGAATGTATTGAATCTTTCGCCCATGGCACAGTTTAACTACATATATGATAAGCAAACCAACCTGCGGATAGATTATAACGGACGGACAAGCCAACCAAGCATGACGCAGTTACAACCTGTGCCAAATGTATCGAATCCCAATAATACGATTATTGGTAATCCCGGCCTCAAGCCGTATTATACCAATAACCTCGTTGTACGTTTCCAGAAATTCGTGCCTGAAAAACAAACGGCCTTTATCCTCATGGCCGATGGAAACTATGTGATGAATGCGATTGTATCGGAACAAACCAATCTGGGCAACGGCAGAAGGCAGACTACCTACAGGAATACAAACGGGAATTACCGGGGGAACTTCCGGTTTATTTTCAATACGCCTTTGAAAAATAAGAAATTCACCCTAAATTCTATGTCGATGGCGGGCTACGCAAACAATAATTCTTTTATTGATAGCGAAAAGAATACGAATAAAACGCTTACATTAATGGAGCGTGGGGGGCTTGATTTTCGCTCTTCTATTATTGACTTAGGCGTAAATGGAAATATTCGTTACAATAAAGCCGGTTATTCCCTCCAGCCGGATAATAATCTGAATACGTTTAATTATGGAGTGGGGGGAGCTACTACTGTTTATCTTCCATCCAACTTCAAAATAGAGAGCGAAATAGACTGGTCTACCACTTCGGGATACGATGCCGGATACCAGCAGGATGAAACGATTTGGAATGCCTCCCTGTCTAAATCATTCCTTAAAGGAAACCAAGCTACCCTGCGTATCAAGATGTATGATATCCTGGCGCAGCGTAATGGTATTACGCAACAGATTAATGCGGAAGGCTCTTCTTATTCAAGGTATAATACGCTGGGGCGTTACTTTATGATTCATTTCGTATATCGTTTCAGTATATTTAAAGGAGGAGCGACGGCTGACGATTCGGTGGGTAGAAACCGTGGGGAGAGAGGGCCGAGAGGGCCGGGTGGACCAGGCGGCGGCCCGGGTGGGCCTCCACGATTTTAGCATTTGTTTTGTACCTAATCCGGGGATATTCATTTAGGAACATTATCTTTGTTGCCTATATAAATGAATAATATGCTTTGGAGTTACCATTCTATCACATTGTTGCGTATAATTCCTTTTATCGGCGGATGGATGGCCGACCGTTTAGTGGGAGACCCCGAAGGATGGCCCCATTCTGTAGTGTTGTTCGGTAAAGTAATCAGCGCCGGCGAACGTGCCTTTAACAAAGGAGCGAATCGTTATCTGAAGGGAAGCCTGTTTTCTTTTGTATTGATTACCGGCGTATTCCTCATTTGTCATGGTTTGCTTGCCTTTACCTTATTATTCCATCCTCATATAGAAACCTTGCTGGAGGGAATCGGCATTTTTTATTGTTTGGCCGGTAAGACGCTTATCCGCGAAGTACAGGGCGTATTTGAAGCTGTCGGCCAAAGCGTGGAAGAAGGCCGCGAGCGGCTTTCACGTATTGTAGGGCGTGACACATCGAACCTTTCTTCGCACGAAATCAAAACGGCGGCTTTGGAATCATTGGCCGAAAATCTGAGCGATGGGGTTGTTGCCCCGATGTTTTGGTTTGCCTTATTGGGATTACCCGGAATGATGGCTTATAAGATGATCAATACACTTGATTCGATGATTGGCTATAAAACGGACCGGTATTATGAATTTGGGCAGACGGCGGCGAAGATTGATGATCTGGCGAATTATATTCCCGCCCGGCTGACGGCTTACCTTATGCTGCTTGTTTCGGGTAATTGGGACAAGCGGGGATTTGTACATCGCTTTGGTATGGCGCACGAAAGCCCGAACGCCGGTTATCCCGAAGCTGCTTTGGCGGCTATACTGGATTGCCGTTTCGGAGGGACGCATGATTATTTCGGCAGGCCGGTAGAAAAACCATACATCGGCGTGAATGAGCGCCCTTTTTCGTGGAATGACCTGCAACACGCTATTCAGGTGAATACTAATACAGAACTCATCATGGGTATTCTTGTGATATTACTTTTACTAACCGGCTTCCCTTATATTCGTATCTGATGAAACGGATTATTCTGATCACCGGTGGGCAGCGTTCAAACAAAAGCGGCTATGCTCAGCAACTTGCCTTACAACAAACAGCGCATCCCGTTTACCTGGCAACCTCCCGTGTGTGGGACGACGAACACCGGCAGCGTATCGAACGGCACAAAAAAGACAGAGGCCCCGAATGGACAAACATAGAAGAAGACAAAAACCTGAGTCGCCACCCATTGCAGGGAAGAGTAATTGTAATAGACTGCGTAACCCTCTGGGCAACAAACTTCTTTTATGATAACGACGGAAATGTTGAAAAAGCCTTATCGCTGATAAAAGCCGAATTTAATCTCCTGACGGATCAGGAAGCCTGTTTTATCTTTGTAACAAATGAAATAGGCCTGGGAGGAACCTCAACAAATGAATTGCAACGGAAATTCACCGACATGCAAGGCTGGCTAAACCAATACATCGCATCCCGTGCCGACGAAGTAATCCTAATGATAAGTGGAATCCCTGTTAAAATAAAGGCATAACTTATTTTGCTCCCTGCCGGATAAGGGAGGGACTTAATGTGTTAAAATAGAAATTAAATGGATTTAGGACAACTACATCAAAATAATTTCATATATTCGCAACATTAACTACTCAATGCATTATGGCACTTTTATTATTTTATCTTTTCCTTGCCCTTTTTATCTCTTTTCTATGTTCTATTGTCGAAGCGGTTTTACTATCTACTCCCATAACCTTCCTTAAAGCGAAAGCCGATGGTGGAAATAAATCCGCCAAAGATTTTCTGCAATTAAAAGAAAATGTAGACAGGCCTTTGTCTGCTATTCTTTCTTTTAATACGATTGCACATACTGTGGGTGCCGCAGGTGTGGGCGCTCAGGCCATAGTTGTATTCGGCGAGCAATACTTCGGGCTGGTTTCCGCCATACTCACTGTTTTAATTTTGGTGTTCACCGAAATTATTCCTAAAACCATTGGTGCCAACTATACCAGGCAATTGGTGGTTTTTTCAGTTAAAACAATAAAAGTAATGGTTGTTATCGCCTATCCTTTGGTAGCGGTATCGGCTTTCCTGGGCAAATTATTGTCTAAAAAAGGGGAAGAACAAACCACCAGCCGCGAGGAAATTTCCGTATTGGCCAATATCGGTATGGAAGAAGGAGTGTTCAGAAAGAATGAAAACCAGATTATTCAAAACCTGATAAAGCTGTATGATGTAAGGATTTCGGCTATTATGACTCCGCGAATCGTTTGCGTCACTGCCAACGAAGATATGACACTGAAAGAGTTTATGCAAAACAAAGATTTTCTGAGTTTCTCGCGTATACCCGTCTATCAGAATAACAATGACGATATTACCGGGTATGTGCTTCGTTCGTATGTGTTTGAAAAGTTGGCGGAAGACCAGTTCAACTTAACATTAAAGGATATCAAACGCGAGGTTGTTGTCTTTCCCGAAACGATCAATGTCTATAAAGCGTGGGAAAAACTGATTGAACTAAAAGAACATATTTCTATTATTGTAAATGAATACGGAGGCATGGAAGGTATCGTTACGATTGAAGATACGATTGAAACCCTGATGGGGATAGAAATTGTAGACGAAAAAGACACGATAAGCGATATGCAACAGTACGCTTTGGAAAAATGGAGAAACCGCCGGAAAGAATATATGAATCTCACCAATGTTACTAACAATAATTGATTATATTTTGCCCCTATGGGAAAAAACAAATTGGCAAAGTTCGATGATATGGCGGGATATCCGCATGTATTCCAATACCCTTTTGCACGGCTTCAGGAAGAGGGCTTTGGCTTAAAGGGGTATTGGAAAGAGCGTTTCTTTAAAAATACAAATCCTGTCGTATTGGAGTTGGGATGCGGAAAAGGAGAATATACCGTTGGGCTGGCCCGGTTATTTCCGGATAAGAACTTTATTGGAGTAGACATTAAAGGCGCCCGTATGTGGAGTGGCGCCAAAGAGTCGTCCGAAGCCGGCCTGACAAATGTTGCTTTCCTGCGTACGCATATCGAATTGATCACTCACTTCTTTACTCCCGGGGAAGTGGCGGAGATATGGATTACTTTTCCCGACCCGCAAATGAAGAAAGCAAATAAACGTCTCACCTCTGCTTGCTTTATGAAGCTGTATCGCCAACTGTTATCAGACGAAGGGATTATTCATTTGAAAACAGACAGCCATTTTATGTACACCTATACAAATGAAATGATAAAAGCCAACCGGTATCCGGTGTTATTTCGTACGGATGATTTATATCATTCCGGCTGGGCGGATGATATCCTTTCCATAAAAACCTATTACGAACAGCAATGGCTTGAACGCGGGATGAACATTAAATACATCCGGTTTGTTTGTGAAGAAAGGGGCGAATTAATCGAACCGGATGTAGAGATAGCCTATGATACATACCGGAGCTTCAACAGAAGTAAACGAAGCGCTTTAGCATCCGGTAAATAATAATAATATAATCCTGCAAAGCATGGCAATATATCCTAAGTTAATTATAGAAGCGCTTACGAAAGTACGTTACCCTGGCACCGGTAAAAATTTGGTGGAGGCCGGCATGGTAGGCAATGATATTCGTATTGAAGGAAACAAGGTTTGTTTTTCACTTCTCTTTGAAAAGCCGAACGACCCGTTTGTCAAATCGGTTGTAAAAGCGGCGGAAACAGCTATTCTTACGTATGTAGACAAAGCGGCGGATATAAAAGGAAATATTTTGGCCGTAGCACGCCAACAGCCGCGTCCCGAACTGGACAAACTCCTGCCGCAGGTAAAAAATATCATCGCCGTTTCATCAGGCAAAGGAGGTGTGGGAAAGAGTACCATAGCTGCAAACCTGGCGGTTGCGTTGGCTCAATCAGGGTATCATGTCGGGTTACTGGATGCGGATATATTCGGCCCTTCCCAACCGAAAATGTTCCGGGTAGAAGATGTTCGCCCCCACATGGTAGACGCAGGCGGGCGCGAATTGATAGAGCCGGTGGAAAAGTATGGCGTGAAGCTATTGTCTATCGGTTTCTTTGTCAATAAAGAGGATGCGGTGCTTTGGCGCGGAGCCATGGCAAGTAACGCCCTCAAACAATTAATTACCGACGCCAACTGGGGCGAACTGGATTACTTCCTGATAGACCTCCCTCCGGGAACCAGCGATATTCACCTCACCATGGTACAAACAGTAGCCGTAACAGGCGCTATCGTGGTAACTACCCCACAAGATGTAGCGCTTGCCGATGCACGTAAAGGCGTTAGCATGTTTATGGGCGACAAGGTAAACGTACCGGTATTGGGATTAATTGAAAACATGGCCTGGTTTACGCCGGCTGAATTACCGGAAAACAAATATTACATCTTTGGAAAAGACGGAGGAAAACGCTTAGCGGAAGAACTAAACATCCCGCTACTCGGCCAAATCCCCCTTGTACAAAGCATTCGCGAAGGAGGTGATACCGGCTCTCCCGTAGCGATAGACCCCAATACTATCACTGGCGCCGCTTTCCGTACATTAGCTGAAAACATCATCACCCGGATAACATGCAGAAACGAACGTCAGACACCCACAGAACGGGTACAGGTAGCAAAGAAATAAAGCATGGTGTGGTTAGCTTTTGCCGGTACGCTGGGGAGTATCCTGGCGGGTTGGGTTGTCTATATTTTTTTAAGCAAAAAGGCATTGAAGGATGAAAGAGACGTCAGGGCGTTTTACAATATGCTCGCGTTAAGGCTTATTCGCTGACAGATGTTAAGGGATTTGCGTTTTAAGCTAACGGGTGTTTTGTGCGGACAGGGGGAAATCGGGGGACGATTCCGCTTGTTTTCGTAATCAAATGAATCTTTATTGACTGTTTTGCAAGAGGGTTCCGGAAAAACATGACGGAGTCTTGAAGAAAGGATTATGGCGCTTTTGCAAAAGCATTGTAATCTCTTTGCAAAAACGTTACAATCGTTTGCTGAAGACATCACAATAAAAAACCGGAAGCCTCGAAAGCGCCCGGAAAAGTGACTTTAAGAGGCTCGGAACGGCGCTGAAACAACTATTTCCACCCACTGTTTTGATTGAACAAACAGATAGTAAATGGCTGTTTTTGCTTTGTTTTATATATGATGCAGGATTAGTTGGCGTGCATATCGTTTATACTATCTTTCTTTTTATATCATTTT
>JAISXD010000011.1 GCA_031270665.1 Tannerellaceae bacterium
AAGAATAATTTAAACACTTTCCCCAAAAGCAGAAATGAGCAGCGTATAACTCAATTCTACTTTAACACATTAACAGGGAAAGATACGAAAGAATATAAGACCGGGAGGAAAAATAAGCAACAGGAAGGAAAATCGCCGTTTTACAATATGCACCCATTAAGGCTTATTGGCTGACAGATGTTAAAGAATTTGCGTTTCCGGCTAACGGGCGTTTTGTACGGACAGGAGGAGTCAGTGGATGATTTCGATTGTTTTCGTAATCAAATGAGTCTCTATTGGCTGTTTTGCGAGAGGGCTTTGGCAAAACATGACAGAGGCTTGAGGAAAGGATTACGATGCCTTTGCAAAAGCGCTGTGGCGTCTTTGCAAAAGCGCTATAATGCTTTGGTGAAGACATCGCAATGAAAAATCGGAAGGCTCGGAAGCACCCGGAAAAGGGGCTTTAAAGGGCTTGGAATAGCGCTGGAGCAACTGTTTTTACCCGCTGTTTTTGTTGGGCAAACAGACAGCAAACAGTTGTTTTTTACTTTGTTTTGTATCTGTGCAGGATTACTTTGCGTGCATATAGTTTATACTATCATTCTTTTTAGGTCATTTTATCAAAAGGTAAGCGCCAAATGCGGCGCGTTTTCAGGAGTTATCCCGAAAGGGAGTACAAATGAGCGAAACTGGGAGGGGGTAAAATAGCAGAATGACAAAATAGCAAAATGACAGAAGCGTTGGTTGTAATTATCTTCTTTTTCCCGCTTTCTTTAAGCTGGTAAAGTAGAATCAATTAAAAGTAATTTTGCAACCTTAAACCTTTAATGAAATGTCCGGCAGGCTTGAATGCCTATAAAACCGGCCGGTGGATGGAGTTTCTATGCAAATAACATAGTGGCTAATACTGCCTGATTTAAGACAATAAGAAAAAATAATATCAGGAAGGAGATTTTCCGGTTTTTACGGAAAATCTCCTTATGGTTTGAAAAACCATAAGAAATAATGAAAAGATTTGTTTCAACTAAATTTTTCCTCTCCTTGAATGAAACTCTTGCATCATCTCATCTCATCAAACAATACAAGCAAAGTCTTTTGTGCAGTAGTTATTCCTTGAGAGGCGTTTTTACATTCAAAGCGGTACCGCTCTAAAATGTCTTTATAGCAGGTAGGACATTACAATAAATTGTGTACCTTTGCACATTCAAACAATCCAACAAATGAATTATAATACCGAACTGAAGAGGCTGGCCTTGCCGGAGTATGGCCGCAACATCCAAAACATGGTTGATTATTGCCTTACGATTTCCGACAGGGAAGAACGCCAGTATTGCGCCAGCACAATCATTAATATTATGGGAAATATGTTTCCCCATCTGCGTGACGTTAATGATTTTAAGCATATCCTGTGGGACCATTTGGCTATTATGGCCGACTTTAAACTGGATATTGATTATCCTTATGAAGTTATTAAAAAAGAAAATTTATACAGCAAACCTCCCCGTATTCCCTATAATAACGCCCGTATTCGCTATAAACACTATGGCAAGACATTGGAACTGATGATAAAAGAAGCAAACGATCTGGAAACAGGGGATGAAAAAGACCAACTGATTAAACTATTGGCCAACCAGATGAAAAGGGCTTTCCTTACCTGGAACAAAGAGTCTGTAGACGACCGGAAGATATTTAAAGACCTCGATGAATTATCGCAAGGTAAAATTGTATTGAACGAAGAAGAATATAAACTTGCCGAAAGCCGGGATATTCTGGCAAAAAGCAATAACAACAGCAATAATAATAGCGGAAAGAAAAATCATTCCCGAAAAAACAGATGAGTTCGTTTGTTATAGAAGGCGGTAGCAGATTATCCGGCGAGATTGTTCCCCAGGGGGCAAAAAATGAAGCGTTGGAAGTGATTTGCGCCGTATTGCTTACACCCGAAAAAGTTATTATTCATAATATTCCCGATATATTAGACGTCAATAATCTTATTCAGCTTTTACGCGATTTACGGGTGAAAGTAGAACGGTTATCGTCTGATACGTATGTTTTCCAGGCAGACGAAGTAGCTATTGACTATCTGTATACCGATGAGTTTCTACGTAGAAGCGCATCACTCCGGGGTTCGGTCATGATTGTAGGGCCTTTGGTGGCACGTTTTGGTAAAGCATTGATTCCCAAACCTGGCGGCGACAAAATTGGAAGGCGGCGATTAGATACCCACTTTACAGGAATACAGAAACTGGGAGCTTCTTTCCGGTATGATTCCGAACGGCATATTTATGAGATAGAAGCCAGCCGGTTGAAAGGCGCTTATATGCTACTGGATGAAGCATCCGTTACCGGAACAGCCAATATCCTGATGGCTTCCGTTCTGGCCGAAGGGAAAACAACTATTTACAATGCCGCTTGCGAACCGTATCTACAACAATTATCGGCGATGCTGATCCGTATGGGAGCCCAAATATCAGGTTTCGGTTCCAACCTGCTTACCATTGAAGGGGTTGATTCGCTTGGAGGTACAACGCATACGATTCTTCCGGATATGATTGAGGTAGGAAGTTTTATCGGGATGGCAGCTATGACGGCTTCGAATATTACGATTAAAAATACCGGGTACGGACAGTTGGGTATCATCCCTGAATCGTTCAGGCGATTAGGTATCACGGTAGAGAAACAGGGAGACGACATTCATATTCCCACCCATACAGGTTATGAGATAGAAACATTTATCGACGGTTCCATTATGACGATTGCCGACGCTCCCTGGCCGGGCCTTACGCCCGACTTATTAAGTGTGCTTCTGGTAGTTGCCACACAAGCCGCCGGAAGTGTATTGATTCATCAAAAGATGTTTGAAAGCCGCCTGTTCTTTGTGGATAAACTCATTGATATGGGCGCTCAGATTATTCTATGCGATCCCCACCGCGCTACGGTGATCGGATTGGGAAACCGCTTTAAACTTCGCGGGGCAACAATGACATCCCCCGACATCCGGGCCGGCATAGCCTTACTTATCGCAGCCATGAGCGCCGAGGGAACCAGCCGTATCCATAACATTGAACAAATAAGCCGTGGTTACCAGAATATAGATATCCGGCTGAATAATATAGGAGCGCGCATAACACGCCTCTGAATTACTTCATTTACATGATAAAAAAAGAAGACATCGTACCTGTCGGCCATTTTGCCAAACCTCATGGCATAAAAGGAGATATTAATCTTATACTATCCGCCGACGTTTCATTTGACGAATGGGATGAACCTTATATTATATGTGAAACAGATGGTATTCTGGTGCCTTTCTATCTTGAAGAATACCGTTATAAGTCCGATACGACCCTCTTCGTTAAGTTGGAAAATATTAATTCAGACGAGGCAGCCCGCGAGTTTACAAACCGGGAAGCCTTTTGTCCGGCGGAAGTTGTGCCGGATCATGGCGATGATCATTTAACCTGGAGCCATTTTATCGGATACAAGGTTGTTGATACCACACACGGTTTATTAGGAGAAATAATCGATATAGACGAAAGCACCCTCAACATATTATTCGTAATTAACCATAAAGAGAATGAGTTGTTGATACCGGCTGCCGAAGAATTGATTCTGTCGGCAGATCATGGCAGCAGGCAGTTGGAAGTTGAATTGCCGGATGGTTTATTAGATTTACAGAAACGTTAATAAGCGTAAACTCGTTTTCCCGGGATACGGTTTTTACTACTTTTGCGTTTTATATACAATTATGGCAACGAAGCAGAATAAAAAAGGATTCAAGTCATTCTGGTACCGGATGAGGTTTAAATACAAACTTTCTTTCTTTAATGAAGGGACATTGGAGGAAGTTTGGTCGTTTCGTATGTCGCGGCTCACCGTCGTTTATGTTTTCACTGTATTTGCGCTGATCCTTATCGCCATCACTTCGCTCATCATTATTACAACCCCCATACGCAATTACCTGCCCGGATACCTGGATGTGGAGGTACGGAAGGAAATTATGCAGACGGCTCTCCGCGCCGATTCCTTAGAAAGAATATTGGATATCCATTCGCTTTACTTAGAGAATGTAGCCGGCTTATTAACCGGCACAATGCCTTTAGACTCTATTCGCGAAATTGATTCGCTTGCCCATGTCCATGCGAACTATGAAATTCCCCGTTCCCGGAAAGAAGTAGATTTCGTGCGCGCTTTTGAAGAAGAAGAGAAATATAACCTTACCACATTAAATCCGAATCATACCCCCACGGACGCCGTCTTTTTCTACAAACCGGTCAATGGGATTGTATCTGCCCACTATGAAGCGGATATCCGCCATTATGGGGTAGATGTGGTAGCAGCGCCGAAAGAAAGCGTATTAGCTACGTTGGACGGGACGGTTATATTCACCGGTTTCGACCCGCAATTTGGGAACGTTATACAACTTCAACATAAAAATGGATTCGTTTCTATCTATAAGCACAACGAATTGTTGCTAAAAAAGATGGGCGACCAGATAGCGGCAGGGGAAGCCATTGCTTTAGTAGGTAATACCGGCAGCCTTTCTACCGGCCCGCACCTGCATTTTGAATTATGGCATAAGGGAAGCCCTGTTAATCCCGAAGATTACATTGTTTTCTGATTTATGAAGCGGAAATTAGCGATATTAGGTTCAACAGGTTCTATCGGAACACAGGCATTGGAGGTGGTAAACGAACATCCCGATCGTTTCGAAGTATATGCTTTGACAGCCAATAACCAGGTGGATTTATTAATTGAACAGGCCCGCCGGTTCTTGCCGGAAATGCTTGTTATCGCCAACGAAGATAAATATCCCCGGTTAAAAGAAGCGTTAGCCGGTTTGCCCATAAAAGTATGGGCAGGCACAGACGCTATTGCCCAGGTGGCGGAAGCCGGGCCGGTTGATATGGTCTTAACGGCCCTGGTGGGTTATGCCGGTTTGCAGCCTACCATTACCGCCATTAAAGCAAAAAAAGCTATTGCGCTGGCCAACAAGGAGACATTGGTGGTAGCCGGGGAACTCATTACATCGCTTGCTGCCCGGCATAAAACGCCTGTATTACCGGTTGACTCCGAACATTCGGCCATTTTCCAATGCCTGGCGGGTGAGTGGGAAAACCCTGTGGAAAAAATAATATTAACGGCTTCGGGCGGCCCGTTCCGAACCAAATCAATAGAGGAACTGGCCACCGTAACAAAAGCGCAGGCGCTAAAGCATCCCAATTGGACGATGGGCGCCAAAGTTACTATCGACTCGGCCAGCATGATGAATAAAGGTTTTGAGATGATCGAAGCGAAGTGGTTGTTCGGCCTGGCGCCGGAACAGATACAGATAGTGGTTCATCCGCAATCCGTTATCCATTCAATGGTGCAGTTTGAAGATGGCGGTATCATGGCGCAATTAGGTATCCCGGATATGAAGTTGCCTATCAGTTATGCCTTTTCATACCCGGAACGTTTAAAGAGCAAAGCGCCCCGGCTTGATTTCAATCAATACAATACATTAACGTTTGAAGAACCGGACTGGAAGCGCTTCCGCAACCTGTCGTTCGCTTTTGAGGCTGTCCGGAAGGGAGGAAATATGCCTTGCATCGTAAATGCTGCCAATGAAATAGCGGTAGCGTCTTTCCTTCGTGAAGAAACCGGGTTTTTGCAGATGAGCGATATAATAGAAAATACAATGCAGAAAGCATCCTTTATAGCTAATCCTTCCTACGAGGATTATGTAAAAACGGACGCCGAAGCCCGGAGCATCGCCTCCGAATTTATATGAAACCAATTAAAAACAGAAGTAGAAACGAATGGAAACATTTTTGATAAGAGCATTGCAACTCATACTGAGTTTATCTGTACTGGTAATTGTTCACGAGGCAGGGCATTTTCTTTTTGCCCGTATATTTAAGGTAAGGGTAGAGAAGTTTTATTTATTCTTCGACCCTTGGTTTACTTTATTCCGCTACAAACCCAAAGGTAGCGAAACAGAGTATGGTATCGGCTGGCTTCCCCTGGGTGGCTACTGTAAAATATCCGGCATGATAGACGAAAGCATGGATAAGGAACAATTGGCGCAGTCCCCGCAGCCCTGGGAGTTTCGTTCCAAACCGGCCGGGCAACGTTTGCTGATCATGGTGGGCGGTGTTTTATTCAACTTCCTGCTGGCTTTATTTATCTACTCAATGGTTCTTTTTGCCTGGGGAGACAAGTATCTTCCGCTCGAAAACATGAAAATGGGTATGGACTACAGTGATACCTTCCATAAGGTAGGGTTCGAGGACGGCGATATCCTTTTGAGCGCCGACGGGGTTAAGTTGGAACGTTTCGGGGCAGACGCACTCCGTGCAGTGACAAATGCAACGAATGTAACCGTTCTTCGTAATGGGATAGAAACCATTATCGCCATACCGGAAGACATGATGCAACGTGCATTACGCGATAAACAGGGCTTTGCCTCCATACGTTTCCCCATGGTCGTTGACAGGCTTGCAGGCGACGAGGCTCCCGCCGCACTGGCCGGGATGCAGCCCGGTGACAGCATTGTGTCTGTAGACAGCAGGCCAACCCCCACCTTTTACGATGTAAGCGCTCAACTCAGCGAAAAAAAGAGCCGGGAAGTAACGATTGGCTTCTACCGGAACGGCATGGAGCAGACGGCGCAGGTAACGCTTGATTCACTGGGGAAACTTGGGATTTATCCCGTTTCGCCCAACCAGATTTATACGACCGTGACAACAGATTATGGGTTCCTGGCATCCTTCCCGGCCGGTATCCTTTTAGGCGTTAATACCTTAAAAGGATACGTTGGCGACATGAAATACGTATTCACGAAGGAAGGCGCTTCCAGCCTGGGCGGTTTCGGAGCAATCGGCAGTTTGTTCCCCGCCCGGTGGGACTTGCGTTCTTTCTGGATGACCACCGCTTTTCTTTCCATCATTCTCGCCTTTATGAACATCCTCCCCATTCCGGCGCTGGACGGAGGGCATGTAATGTTCCTGCTCTACGAAGTCATCACCCGCAGAAAACCGAGCGATAAATTCCTCGAATATGCACAGGTAACAGGTATGCTGCTTCTGTTCGGTTTATTAATCTACGCCAACGGCAACGACTTGTTTCGTTTTATCTTTAAGTAACGGGCGCACGGGGCAGCGGACGTCGTCCATACGGGGCTGCACACGACGTCCCTTTTACGAACGGCTTATCTGTAGCCCGGTACGCGAGAGTGACATATCTACCAGGCGGGCGTTCGGGTGGCGGCGGGGCGATGTGGAAAGGATCCGCTGGATATGCCCGGCCGCTTCCGGGTCTTTGGCTATGATATAGAGGTAGCCGCCTCCGCCTGCGCCGGGGAGTTTATAGCCCAGGGCGTAGTCTTTGATGAGGGATATTATTTCTTCTACGGCGGGAGGGTTGGTGCCGGAGTCGATGGACTTGTTCTGTTCCCAGGTTTTGCCTGTCAGATGCCCGTAGGCGTCAAAGTTTCCGCACTGGATGGCTTCGTACATATCGAGCGCATGGGCTTTCATCTCGTCTAACAGGGATAAACGGCGCCCCTCGTTGAGGAACATGCCGCGTACGATTTCGGCCAGGATATCTTTCGCCGTACGGGTGATGCCCGTATAGTATAAAAGATGGCAGGGACGGTAAGCCGTATCGGTAAAGAGATAATCCGGCAGCCAGTGGACAAGCGGGTTTTGAAAAAAGCCTTCTTCCGTTTGCAGCAGTTTGAGGCCATGCAACAGGCCTCCATACTGGTCTTGCCAGCCGCCGCCGGTGGTGAGGAGTTGTTCGAGGATAAGCGTACGGTTGCCAATCTCATGCCTATCCCAGGCGAGGCCGCAAAAGTTGGAAAGCGCTCCCAGCACAGTGGCGGCAAGGATAGAACTCGTCCCCAGGCCCGACCCGGCGGGTACGGCAGAGAGGAGCGTCAGTTCGATACCACTGCCGAAGGCTTTGAGCTGTTCTTCCAGTGAACGGAATGGTTCTGTGGCAAATCCAGGTAAAAAGCCGGCAAGGGACAGCGCCGCCTTCGGTATGGAAAAGGGAGAACGCACTTTGTCGAAAGTCCGCAATTCGTCCCAGGTGGCGATTTCTTCCCTTGCTCCCAGGTCAATGGAACGGAGGATGATTCTGTATTGGCCGGACGGCTTCACGTACGTTTGCAAAGGGGGCTGTCCGTTTAATTCAATGGCAACATTTACCACACTTCCGCCTGCATAGAGGCAATAGGGGGGAGTATCTGTCCACCCGCCGGCCAGGTCGATACGTACCGGGCTGCGTCCCCATACAATCTGGTCGGAGAAGACGTCAAGGCGGGGAGACTGCCGTTTGTTTTCGCTTGTTTCCATCAGCCCGTCACGCAAAAGGCAGAAGGCCTTATCCTGTTCCGGCAGGTAATCTTCCCCAGCCAGTTGCATCGTACGGGCCCGGAACATATGATTATGTATACGCTTTATCAGCGGAGCGCCGGCTGGAAGAGGCGAGGGCAGGGGGAGGCGTGTGGAAGCGTAGCAGGCGGCGGCGTCGGCCAGGTCGAGCTGGTAAAAGATGCTTTGTTCATGGTTTGCAGCCAGGAGCGGCCAGTTTGCCGTACGGAAACTCCTGCGTTGCGCTTCCAGGCGGAAAAGGTTGGCCCTGTCTGTTATTTCGGTTGCCGACATCTTAGGCGTTTTCCGCCAGACTTCTTTTGTAAATGTATCTCCGGCAGAATCTATCATCCAGCGCAGCAATTCGCCGGCTACCCTTAAATCGTCCACAACGGGGAATAAAGGATAGTCTTGTATATCCTGCCGGCCGGCGGGAGGTAATCCTCTCCCGGCAAACCAGGCAGTAACCGGCTTGCCCATCCAGGCAGTAGCCGCCTCATCCATCATTCCCCTGAAGGTATCGTTTATGCCGTAAGGGCGTATCGCCCAATGACTGTGGCCAACGGGTATGATATCTATACAAATGCCGGGAGGCAGGGAAAGCGTCCATTCGTTTTCCGGGATACCTGTCAGGATATGGCTGTGGCTGATGCGCCAGTTTTTCCCGATAAAACTGTTTTCTACCCACAATTCCGAATTGGCAGAGGTAAGAGGTACCTGTATCCCGGCGTTCTGTACAAACATAGCCGGGTGAGGTTTCACTTTGCGCTGCATAATAATGCGCTGGTCGCAGACAAGATTCTGAACCGCCAGGGTAGACGATATCAATTCCCGCCCGGTGCCGTAATGATAAAACTCTCCCCCCGGCAAAGGAAGGATAGCGACGGTGAGTTTGTTGAGCTCTTCGTCTGTTATCCGGGGGCTTTCGCCCAGTGACAAGCCAAAGCCGGCATAAAGGTCGTACATCCTGAGCGATTGCCCGTCGGCGGTATAAGAACGTTTTATCAATAATTCAACAGCCCTGTCGCTTAACAGCCAGATACCTATGTCCATTAAAAAAAGATGTGTCCGGGCAAGCGCCGCCAACTGGCCGAGGGATGGTTTTTGCAGCATAAAATCAAGCCGCCCCGGCATCTCCCTGTTTGAAAAGAAAACGCCGTGGTGCGTAGCCAAAACCGGGTCTGCCCACAAACCGTAACACACCACATCCGCTTCCGCAATGGCTTCGAGGGGTTTGGTAGAACGGATATATACATCGCCACTGGCTACGAGGGTATGGCATGAAGCCGGCGCCTTATCCATTATTTTCCTGTATAAAGGAAGCTGCAGAGATAAAAGGTCTTGAGAGAGCCGCTGCCCCCTTGCCCACCTGAATACCGGGATGGGGGTAAGTATTTTCCCCTGTGGGGCATAGGCAGGCAGCCGCCGGCTTTGTCCGCCGGCATGAAGCAACAGGCGTTTCTCCTTTGCCAGCCAGTCGCTAAAGGTGCATTTATCTTCCATCGCGCCATTCTCTTTACGGTAACAAGATTCAAGGAGCCACGCCGTTCCGCCCCCCGAGCCAATCCGCTCACCTTTGGGGTCGGACGTGCAAAACCATTCATCCTGTTCGGCCACACCTCTCAATTCGTGAAAGCAATCCGCCAGATTAGGCGGCAGGGAAAGTAATGTCTTCATATATTGTCTTGTGTTGTGTATAAGCTGTCGTTCCTCTTTTCAAGCGGTGAAGATACGATTAATTTCCCTGCGGGACAGACCTGTGCATCTGCGTTAACACATGAAGTAAGGATTCGCGGCGACGGGAAACAAAACATTTGTGCTGACCGTAACCTTATATTCACAAATTATACGTTTCTTTGTGGTAGACAAACACAAAAGAAAAACAAGTTGATAGGCTTTATGGCAAAAGTGGGCAAGCGTTTACGATCCTTCTTTCTCCTATTCATTCTTACGGCATTCACCCTTTCGGCACAGGAAAAGAAGTTTACAATCAGTGGAAATATTAAAGACAATAGCAACGGGGAAGACCTCATCGGGGCGGAAGTCACTCTTGCGGGCACGCGGATAGGAACCGTTTCGAACGCTTACGGATTCTATTCTCTCAGCCTTCCGGGAGGGAAATATACCTTGCTTTTCTCTTATATCGGTTATCATAAAAAAGAAATTCCGGTAGAGCTTACATCCGATACGAAACTGAATATCGATTTAGTAATGAACGCCAGGGAGTTGACGGAAGTCGTTATTCGGGCGGAAGACAGGAATGTAACCATTACGAAAGCGGAGATGAGCGTAGAGAAGCTCTCGGCCAAAGCCATCAAAGCCGTCCCGGCCTTAATGGGCGAAGTAGACGTTATCAAAGCGATACAATTGCTGCCGGGCGTACAGTCTACCTCCGAAGGATCATCCGGGTTTAGCGTGCGTGGAGGCGGGCACGACCAGAACCTGATCCTTTTAGATGAAGCAACCGTTTACAGCGCTTCGCATCTGATGGGATTCTTTTCCGTATTTAATAATGACGCTATCAAGGATGTAACGCTTTACAAAGGGGATATCCCGGCTACCTTCGGCGGACGGCTTTCCTCCCTGCTCGACATCCGTACGAAAGACGGCAATAATCAGCGTTTCACAGGCACGGGAGGCGTAGGCCTTATCTCCAGTCGCCTTACGCTGGAAAGCCCGTTGGGTTCAAAAGCATCCGGCCTTATTTCGGCGAGGCGAACGTATGCCGATGTATTCCTGCTACTCTCTTCCGATGAAAACCTGCGCAAATCGAGCCTTTATTTTTATGATATGAATGCCAAAGTGAATTTCCGTATCAATGACAACAACCGGATCTTCCTGGCCAGCTATTTCGGCAGGGATAACTTTGCTAACCGGTTTGCCGGCATGAACTTCGGTAATCAAACCGTTACCGCCCGCTGGAATCATATCTTTTCGCCCAAAGTATTCTCTAATTTCACCCTGATAGGGAGCTTTTACGACTATTACCTGAAAAGTAACCTGAGCGAACAATTAAACCAGGAATGGAAGTCTAAAATGAACGATTACGGCATGAAGGCCGATTTTTCGTATCTGCCGAACCCGACGAATCACCTGAAGTTCGGATATAATTTTATTTACCACCGCTTTACGCCCGGCGAAGGCGGAGGAACCAGCAACGAATCGATTATCGGGCGGATTACCTTCCCCAAAGAATATGCCGCCGAGCATGCCATATACATCGCCAATGAAACAACGATTGCCGGTAAGCTGAAACTAAAGTATGGCTTGCGCTATTCCGCTTTCCAGAATATATCGAACGGAGAAGAACAGACGTACCTGGAAGATTACAACGTAGCGTATACAAAAACCTACAAAAGAGGTAAAATCTATAAAACGCAGCAGCAACTGGAGCCCCGGGCGGGAATAACCTATATTATCAGCAACGATCATTCGGCGAAAGCCAGTTATTCGCGCACGGCCCAATATATACAATTGGCCTCCAACTCGGCGTCGGGTTCGCCTTTGGATGTTTGGTTCCAGGCCTCGCAAAATGTGAAACCCCAGTTGTGCGACCAATTCGCCATTGGCTATTTCCGTAATCTGGCCGGTAATGAATACGAAGCCTCCGCCGAACTATACTACAAAGACATGAAAGATGTGGTAGACTTTAAAGACCATGCGGAACTGCTGGGGAATAAGGATATCGAACACGAATTGCGTTTCGGGAAAGGATATTCGTACGGACTGGAGTTGATGCTCCGCAAAAACGGCGGACGGCTGAACGGCTGGGTTAGCTACACGCTCTCCAGGAGCCGGCGGAAGATAGACGATATTAATAATGAAAACTGGTATCGCTCTCCCTACGACAAACCGCATAATATCTCTATCGTAGCCAACTATGAACTATCGCCTGCATGGATGGTCTCGGCCAACTGGGTATACGCCAGCGGAACGCCGGTAACGTATCCCACCGGGCGCTTCCAGGTAGAAAACAGTTATGTCCCCGTTTATTCAGGACGGAACGAATACCGTTACCCTGCCTATCACCGGCTGGATGTATCAGCTACCTGGCAATTGTCGAAGCCCGGTAAACGTTTCAGGCACGAATTGAACTTCTCCCTTTATAACGCTTACGGAAGAAAGAACCCCTGGACAATCCTGTTCAGGCAAGAAAACGACCAGCCCGACTCATCGTATGCCGAAATGGTCTATCTGTTTACATTTATTCCGTCCATTACCTGGAATTTCACCTTTTAATTCATCAGACAAAATTATGAATACTCCTCTCTATAAAAAGATTCCCCTCCCTGGCATTGCCTTTTTGCCTGTATTCTTTAGCTGCCTGCTTTCGTGTACGGCGCGTATTGACATAGATACGGAAGCGTCGGCTCCCCGGTTGGTAATCTATGGCAGTATCACCACCGATACCATGCAACACAGCATAAAGATTACCCGTTCGGGCGGTTACTTCTCTACCTCCAAACCCGAAGGCATCAGCCATGCAGCGGTGGCTATCCATACGGATAAAGAAACATTTACCTTGCAGGAGAGTTCTACGGAAGCCGGGCTATACCAAACCGGCAGCTCTGCTTTCGGGATAGAAGGCGAGACCTACCGTTTATCCGTTGCATTGGATTTCGATGAAGATGGGCGGCAGGAAGCATATGAAGCCGTTTCGTATATGCCCGGCGCCCCAACGATCGACTCCATCGGTTTCCGTCCATCCCTTTTATCAGACAATTACCTCGAAGTGTTAGTCTGGGGATATATGCCCGAGGCGGAAGAAAACTACCTAAGTTTCCACCTCTATCGCAACTTTGAGATCGTAAACGATTCACTACAGGGTTTCTTCATAATTGATGACAGATATATGGACAAAAAGGAGATCGCAGGCGTTTCCTGTTTTTATCTCAACCAGGAAGAAGAGCAAAGCATATTACGCGAAGGAGACATCATTACCGTCCGTATTGACGGAGTAACAAAAGAGTACGCCACGTTTATCAAAGACGCCCAGAGCGAACTATGGGGCTCCGACCCTATATTCAGTGGGCCGCCGGCTAATGTACAGACCAATATCGTCAGCAAAAACCCTTCGGAAAACATCCTGGTGTCCGGCTTCTTTACCACCTTTTCGGGAAGTAAGAAAACGACGGTTTACCGTTAATTGAAACGTTTATCCAATTCATCATCCGACAGGATGTAAAGTATGCATTTCCCGTCCGGCGTATAGGTAGAAGAGGAGGAAGAGAACAGCGAGGCAATCATATGATCTATCTCTTCGCCCGATAGTTTTTTGTTCGGCCGGATAGCGGCTACTTTCGCTAACGAAAGGGCCATCGCTTCCGCCATTTCCTCATGCGCTTTTGTACCTGTTTCGATGGCGTGGTTTACGGCGTCTTTTAGCAGGGCCGGCGGGTTTAGGTTCTCCATTCCTGCCGGTATGCCGTTTATGGAATAGGTGTTGTTTCCTAAATTATTCAGGTCGAACCCGATATAATGTAAATCGTCCGACAGGGATGGCAGCATAGCCGCTTCCGCAGCCGTAAATGTTACCATCTCAGGGAACAATAATTGCTGGGAAGCCCCCTGCCTTTGCCGGATATTCGATACATATTGATCATACAGAATACGTATATGGGCGCGATGCTGATCAATCAAAGCCAGGCCGGATTTTATCGCCGTAATGATATATCGCCCTTTGTACTGATAACATGTTCCCGCAGATTCGCCAAACAACATCTCCCGGTGGGGCTGCTCTTGGGTTTGAGCTGCTTCTGTTTGCAGGGATGCCCTGTCTTCGTCAAAATCCTTATATATTTTCGTCCAGTCAAATTCCGCCCTTTCGTATAGTGCAGTAAACGGATTATAATCCGTATTTACATGGACTTGCGGGATATGGACAGGCTTCCTTTCTTCGGCAGGATTATATACAGGGATATCAATAGCGTCTCTTGTGTCGAAATCAATCATAGGAATCGCATGGGATTTGGCAAGGGATTCGCGAATTGCAGCGACTAAGATTTGCCAGATCGGCTGTTCGTTCTCAAATTTTATTTCTGTCTTGACGGGATGGATATTTACATCAATGGAAGCCGGGTCTAATGTAAAATAAATAAAGTAATTAGGCGTATCGCCGGCAGGAACCAACCGGTCGTAAGCATACATAACAGCCTTGTGGAAATAGGGATGCTTCATAAACCGCCCGTTTACAAAAAAATATTGTAAAGCCCCCCGTTTCCTTGCCGAATCAGGCGTTCCTATAAATCCGGAAATAGTGACCATCGAGCTTTGCGCCTCCAAAGAAAGTAATTTCGTATTAAGGCTTTTCCCATATACATTTGTAATACGCTGGCGTAAACCGGACGCAGGCAAATTAAACAGTTCCGTATCGTTATGATATAAATACATGGAAATGTGCGAATTAACGAGTGCGATCCGTTCAAATTCATTGATAATATTACGAAACTCTGTGTCGTTCGCTTTTAAAAACTTACGACGCGCCGGCACATTAAAGAACAGATTCTTTACGGAAAAGCTACTTCCTTCCGCACAAGCATCCGTTTCTATCTTTTCCAGCGCCGAACCGGCCAAAAGAAGTCGCGTACCTAACGCCGCCCCCTTGAGCCGGGTACGCAGTTCTACATGCGATACCGCTACAATAGACGCTAATGCCTCTCCCCGGAAACCCATCGTATGCAGGGCAAAAAGATCGTCGGCTGTTGATATCTTGGATGTGGCATGCCTTTCAAAAGCCATGCGGGCGTCTGTTTCCGACATGCCTTTTCCATCATCGGTTACCTGAATCAATGTTCTTCCGGCATCTTTAATATTTACCTGGATACGGGTTGCTCCGGCATCGACGGCATTTTCTACTAATTCCTTTACAACAGAAGCCGGTCGTTGGATAACCTCTCCTGCTGCAATCTGATTAGCAATGCTGTCCGGAAGTAAATGAATAATATCGCTCATTTGAAAAACAAAACCCAAAGCAAAGTGGCTAATACGGCTAATGCTACCGCCAGCTTAACGTTTTTATATTTACGGTTGCGTAAATTATCCCCCTTTAGCTGGCTTTTCTTTAAATGAGTCGTTCCTTCTATAAACTTTCCTTTGATGTCGGGTTTATAATTTTCCAGCGGTTCGTCGAGTACTCCCAATTCTCGTTTGATCCTGCGTGTGCGTTCTTCCAGCGCTTCTTTACGGGGATCCCAATAAATAGGCTTATGCTCGAATTGCCGCGGCTTTCGCACACCATAAAATGAAAATAGCGCCATAATTACTTAACTTTTAATGAAAACAACTGCTAATGTACGAATTTATTACTTCTTTTAGGTGCATCTCCGGTTTTTCTTTTAGCAATACGGAAGATATCGTCTTTATCAATGGGCCTCAAATAATCGAACCAATAGAAATCAGTCAATGTTTTCTGATCTGGTTTTAAGTCCGGTATAGGCGTCATTGTACATTCGGAGGTTGGCCATAATTTCAATTTTTCTAATTTATTATCCTGTACCCAAATTGTGAGGTAAGCGCTTTTGGTTTGGTTCAAGCCTATTTTCGTTCCGTCGCCTTCCAGCGGATAGTATATGGATTCGGCATTACCGCTGATATCTATCTGCCGGATGGCCTTTCCCTCAAAATAAGCAATTAAATTATTCCCCCTTAATTGATTATAGTAAAAAGTGTCCAGCTCCTGAATGGCAAAAGCAAACTGGATAACGTGGGCATGGTCTATCGTACTATCATTCATATAAACAACAATCGTATCCCCATACAGTTGGTACCCTTCATTCCATACCACCGGTTCGGTATACATATATAATATAGAGTCGCGGGTGTTAAATTGTAATGAATCGCAAACGCCCTGAAGGTCTACCCGGTAAAAACGTACGCCATAATAGGCTTTTATTTCACGGTAGGCAGAGTCTATGGTGGTCATCAGTAAGGTATCTGCATGCAGGTATAAGGTATCGCTTTGCGAATATTCGAGGAAACGGGCGTTATCCGTAACAAAAGCAAATTCCGTTTTTTCATTAAAGTACCCGTATTCTCCCTCAAGTGTCGTCATCTGGGCTGTATCTTTTATGGATACATTCCCGAATACTTCCGAGAAACCGGTATCCCGGTTATAAACAATCGAGTCCCCGATTAATATCCGGTTGCCGGAAACAACCTCGGAACGGTCTAACAGCAAAGATACATTTGTCTCCGTATTATACCATCCGCGTGAAGAATAGACCGTGCCGCTATCCGAAACAATGAAGGAAGGGCCTAATATCGTAGCTGTTTTATTGTCTGTATTATAGTGGAGCGTATCCGAGTAGAGCGTAAATTGCGGGTTCTCCAATCGTACGCTATCATTAAAAATGGCAATTTTAGTATCCGGTGAATATTGTCCGTAATAAGAAGAAAGTTCATTCTCTTTGTCTACAATCAATCCTCCTTCAAAATAGTAACCGATATTTATCAGGCGGTCATAATTAAGGCTATCCGTAAAGAGCGTTACCTGGTTGTTCTCCATCCTGACATTCTCCCGTAACCGGGCCAGTTGGGTATTCCCATCATAAAACAGGGTATTTCCGTAAATAAACAAGGTATCCCCCTGTTCCATTCTCACATTACTAAAAGCTTCCAATGAATTGGATATCTCGTAGAAATAAGCGCTGTCGCAATACATATAGGAACTGTCGTGGCGGAAACGGACATCGCCAATCAACACCTGAATATCCGGGTTTATATTTTTATCGAAAGACAACGTGTTGGCATGCTCCAGATACACCTTTGTCTTCTGAGGGGTAATGGTGTCCTGCGTTTGTGCAAAAGCACAAAAGAAAAGCAAATGAAATGCTATAATTAAAACTAATTTATCAGTTATCCTCATTCCTTAATCCATCCCGGGAATTGGAAATCGCAGTTACGCCATCCCTCGCTGATACGGACATACGTCGTTTTCTGCTTTTGAGCAATCCAATTGTGGAGCAATTCATCCTTCTTACGATTTTCAACCATTGTTTTTAATGCCTGATAATCGTCTGTCATATTGGCTTTATGCGTTTCTGTCCGCGCCTTTAATTTCACGATGGCTACCACCTCCTTTTGCTTGTTGGTTATCATGGTGAAAGGTTTGGATATTTCGCCTACCTGCATGTTATAAACAACCTTGCCCATTTCCTGCGGGAGTTCCTGCATTTCAAATTTGGGTGTGCCATAACTGCTACTTTCGTAGTTTTGATTCACCATTAAACCTTTATTATTCCGGGTATCCTTGTCATACGAAACAAAAGTAGCCGCTTCTTCAAACGTTAATTTATTCGCTTGTATATCGGTATATAGCGAGTCCAAACGGGTTGTTGCCTCTGATATCTCTTTTTCCGACACTTTAGGGCGTAATAGTATATGGCGGCAGTTTATACGGTCTCCACGTTTCTCTATTAATTGTATGATATGAAAGCCATACTCTGTTTCAACAATGTTAGAAACCCGTTTGGGGTCGTTCAGGTTAAAAGCCACATTGGCAAACTCAGGGAGCAAGTTTGTTTTACTTGTAAATCCCAATTCGCCTCCCCGCTTAGCCGATTCCATATCTTCGGAATAAAGGCGCGCCAGGATGGAAAATTCCATTTTCCCGCTTGTAATCTGTTCGGTAAAATCACGTAAACGGGCTTTAATGGCATCTGTCTCTTCAAAAGGTATTTTGGGTTCCATGGTTATAATCTGAACCTCTACGGTTGCCGATATAACAGGCAAACTGTCTTTGGGGATTTGGTTGTAAAACTTCCTTACGTCAGAAGGTGTCAGTTTTATATCGCCCACTAATCCGCGTTGCATCTGTTGGATGATCTGCTGTTCGCGCACCATCTCTTTCCGTTCTTCTTTAAGCTGCGAATATTTTTTGTTGAAATATTCTTCCATCTTTTCTTTGGAGCCAAATTGATTCACCGCCCAATTCATCCATTGCTCTACACTTTGAAGCACTTGCGTTTCGCTCACATCCACACTGTCTATCTTCGCCTGGTTCAAATACAATTTCTGAATCGCTATTTGTTCCGGTATAACGCAATAAGGGTCTCCTTCCATGCGTTGGCCTTCATTTTGCATATATAAGCGTTGTGTTTCTATGTCTGAACGCAATATCGCATCATCGCCCACTACCCATACAATCTCATCGATTACATTGTCTTGGGCAATCATACAAAGCGGGCAACAAACAAGCACAAATAATACATAAATTTTTTTCATCACATTTACCTCATTCATTATTAATTTCTTGTGATTCTTTTCCAAAAACGACGTCTCCCCCTTTAATGGCATCATTATACAATTCGTTTTCGAAGTTCCTCAAAAATTCCATTTTCCGTTGGTTGATCAACATCTCTATAATTTGCGCTTCTGCATACTCATAAGGCGCCACCTTACCAACAGGAATATACTCTTTAATATTTAACAAATAACAAAAACTGCTATCAGTTACTTCTACCGTTTTATTATTCTTTAGAAACTGGCTGGTATTTGATATACGGACAGGGATATTACTCATCACCTCGTCGAAATCAATCCACCTGTCGTAAAAATAATCATAAATAGTAGCATTCTGTATGCTATACTTCTCTATTTTCTCCAACGACTCTGCCGAACTCGATTTGTACCAGTTTTTTACATCTGATAAACTGGGCGCGTCAACCGGTATTTTAAGAAACAACCCTTTTATTAAGCTTTTATCTAAGACAAACTTATCCTGATTTTCGTCATAATAATTGAGTTTATCGCTTTCTCTTATATTAGCGGAAAGCCTCTCCCATATCAGTTTTTCCTGATAACGGTACCGATAAAGCGAATAACGGTAATCATCCACTAATTTCTCTATCTCTTCTTTCTCATTCCCTAAATTACGTAAGGCCACATTATATACCAAAGCGTCCTTGATCCATTTCTTTACGTAATTTTCAGCGAGAAGCAAACTATCGGTGGAAGACGTCCCCCGGGGAATTAATGATGATATTTCAGTACGGTAAAGAACCCGGTCTTTCACTGACACTATAATATCGGTGTTGTCAACTGTTCGTGTGTTCCTGCACGAACAATACAAAAATAGGAATATAAAAAAGATGAAGCTGGTTCTCATCCTTACTTCTTAATTATTTTTTAGCTTTTTCAACAATTTCCGGTTTATTTTCACAGGATACTTTTCGTTTAGTTCCTTGATCCAATTTTTTTCTAAGGTTGCTTGTTCTTCAACAGGATGGCTCCAAACCTTTAGATTGCTAATTTCAAACAATAACATTCCATCCCGGTATTCCTGAATCAAATAAGGGATTTCAGGATGTTTTACTTCCATATTCTTCTTTTCCAATGTTGTTACGATATCCCTGACAAAAAGGGCGTATACCTCTTTCATAAAATCACTGGCATAAGGCTTTGTCGAATAGGGAAAACGATTCATGTAATAGGCAAACTCTGCCTGAGGAAAATCTATTCCATTAATAATGGCTAATGTTTGCTTCATATCCACTGCTTTATCAAAAAACTCGTTACTACCCGGAAAATAGTCTTCCGCCAGTTTCTCCAATTCGGTATAGGCTTCCGGATAAAACGTATACCTATATTCTTTTTTTAAACGCTCGTCAAAGGCGCTGAATAAATCAAAGTTACGGTCGTCGCGCTGTATAGTTGCCCGCATCTCCTCCTTTTCATCTTCAAACGATGGATTGGGAATTATTTCTGTTAATTTGAACAGGTGCCAACCATGTTCCGTCAGATAAGGTTTCGACACTTCGCCCGGGGTTGATAAAGAATAAACGATTTCTTCCAGAGGCTTTGTTAATTCTCCGGGTTTTACGGGAGGTAATACGCCATCGCGATTACTTTTATCGGAAGAGTATCTTTGGGCTAATAATGAGAAGTCTTCTCCGGCTAATGCTTTTTGGTATACCTCTTCTGCCAATTTCCCTGTTTCTTCTTTTGTACGGGGCGTCGAATCATTTTCAAAAGCAAGGCCAAGATAAAGCACACGGCGTACTTCCGGGTATTTTTTCCTGTCTTTTATTTTAATCAGATGATAACCTTCTGCCGAACGTATGGGTAAAGACACTTCGCCTACCTTCATTGAATAGGCTTTATCTTCAAAAACTTTTGATTTCTGAAATATCCGAAAACAGGGTATATCTTCATAAATTACCTGAGAACAAACGTTCGTTGTATCGTTGTTATTACGGCAATTCCGGTATTCTTCATACAGTCCTTTTCCAAGCCGGTCAAAATCTTCGCCGTTTTTAATCCGTTCATAAATCCGCATGGCTTGTTTATAAGGTTCAACGGTATCTTTTGCCAGGTATTGGGGGAGAGGAACCGGAATTACGATTTGGCTTAACGTTATATATTCTTCCGCTCTGTCGTATAAAACACGGATTACCTCTTCCTCTCCTTTGTTATCAAATAAATAACTCGTTCTTAGTTGAGCTTCGTAACCGGATAATTCAGTAATGAATGGCCCTGATTTATCAATATCCAAACGCTCGGCTTCGGCTACTTTCAGTTTAAAGTTTTTAAACAACTCAATATATTCTTTCAATGCTTTCTCATTAGAGAAGTCAACTTCATTATTCTTCTTAGCTATAAATTCAAACTCTGCGAGTGAGACTTGTTTACCTGCAACTGTCATGATAACAGAATCTTCAGGTAATTGAGCCTTTACTGCAAGACAAACGAAAACGAATAATAAAATCAGTATCTTCTTCATCAAAAAATGTTTTTCCATATCACATAATTACATTACAAAACATCCTTACAAACGAAATGCTCCTTAAAAAAGTATATCGGGCCTATCTATTTCATTTTTTTTAATAATGTAATGTTGCGATTTACTGATAAAACAGATCATTTATAAACGATTGGTTAGTTGGCCATTTCTGAAAGGAACTTGATACGAACCAAGCGTATTTCCTCTTCGGTATAATCACTGCCCAGTTCTTCTATCGCCTCTTCCAGATCATCCGTTTCGGAATCTTTAAAATACTCATAGATGTCTTCAATATGGTCTTCATCCATGATGTCGTTCAGGAAATAGTCTATATTTATACGTGTGCCGGAATAAACAATCGCTTCAATTTCATCCAGCAATTCTGTAAATTCCAACCCTTTTGTCAGCGCAATATCATCCAAGGCGACTTTTCTGTCGATGCTCTGGACAATCCAGACTTTGAGTTTGGATTTATTGGCAACTGTCCGGACACGTAAATCTTCGGGACGCTCTATTTCATTTTCTTCCACATGTTTACGGATGAGTGTAATAAACTCTTCTCCGTATCGTTTGGCTTTTCCGGCTCCTACACCCGGTATATTTTGCAGTTCCTCTAACGTAACAGGATAGGTTGTTGCCATCGCTTCTAAAGAAGGATCCTGGAAAATAACGAACGGTGGCACTTCCAGCCGTTTGGAAAGCTTCTTGCGAAGGTCTTTCATCATAGAATAAAGGATAGGGTCTACGGCGCACGTAGCTCCTCCGCGTACAGGCACATCTTCTTCTTCTTCTTCAAATTCATTATCTTTAATAATTTTGAATGATTCGGGTTTGTTCATGAATGCCTTCCCCTTTTCGGTTATCTTTAACAAACCATAATTTTCAATATCTTTCGTCAGGTAACCTGCAATGAGGGCTTGTCTTACCACTGCATTCCAGGTCTTTTCATCTTCGTCCTGACCCGATCCGAAAACTTCCAGCTCATTGTGTTTATACGATTGGATTTCGGACGTTTCGTTACCCAATAAAATATTAATTATGTACTCTGTTTTAAATTTTTCTTTTAGCGTGCTTATCACTTCAAGTACCGCACTCAACAAATCTTTTGCTTCCACTTGCTTTTTAGGATTCAAACAATTATCACAATTTCCACAGTTATCTTCAGTAAATTCTTCTCCAAAATAGTGTAACAACACTTTTCTCCGGCACATGGCCGTTTCGGCATAGGCGGCTGTTTCGAGAAGTAGTTGCTTGCCGATTTCCTGTTCGGCAACAGGTTTTCCCTGCATAAATTTTTCCAGTTTCTGAAGGTCTTTGTATGCATAGAAAGCTATGCATTGCCCCTCTCCGCCATCACGTCCGGAGCGTCCCGTTTCCTGGTAGTAGCCTTCGAGGCTTTTCGGTATGTCGTAATGGATGACATAACGTACGTCTGGCTTGTCAATGCCCATGCCAAAAGCAATTGTCGCAACAATCACATCAGCTTCTTCCATAAGAAAAGCGTCTTGATTGGCCGTGCGCTGCTGAGACTCCATCCCGGCATGGTAGGATAATGCTTTTATCCCGTTTGCTTTCAATATGTCGGCAAACTCTTCTACTTTCTTCCGGCTTAAACAATAAACGATGCCCGACTTGCCTTCCTTCGACTTGATATACTTTATAATCTCTCTGTCTACGTCGTTTCCTTTCTGGCGTATTTCATAATAGAGGTTCTGGCGATTGAAGGATGATTTAAATACCGTTGCATCAATCATTCCAAGATTCTTCTGGATATCATGTTGCACCTTTGGAGTTGCCGTAGCTGTCAGGGCTATCAGGGATCGTTTGCCTATTTCATTTATTATCGGGCGGATACGGCGGTATTCCGGGCGGAAATCATGCCCCCATTCCGAAATACAATGCGCTTCATCCACGGCATAAAACGAAATCTGTATCTGGCGTAAGAAATCAGTGTTTTCTTCTTTCGTGAGCGATTCGGGCGCTACATATAAAAGTTTTGTCCGTCCGCTTAAAAGATCTTCTTTTACCTGGTCTATCGCCGATTTATTCAAGGAAGAATTTAAAAAATGCGCAATACCATCCTCTTCACTGAAATTTCTCATAGCATCGACCTGGTTCTTCATCAAAGCAATTAATGGAGAAATGACAATGGCCGTCCCTTCCATCAAAAGCGAAGGTAATTGATAGCACAAAGACTTTCCTCCTCCTGTAGGCATCAACACAAAAGTATCATTTCCGGCTAATACGTTTTCAATAATGGCCTTTTGCGTTCCTTTAAAGGTGTCAAACCCAAAGTGTAGTTTCAGTTTTTCAGTTAGATAATCCTTTTTTACCATAGTTAAAAAAATAGACTGTATTAAACGCTATGCAATTAACAAACGGTTTCTGTCTGATTTTTCAAATTTATCCTGTGCATAGGCCGGCGTAACATGGAGTGTCTTTTTATTCTGTGAAGGCATACTATACATGGCTTCCATCATAATAGCTTCCACAATGGAACGTAAACCGCGAGCCCCCAGTTTAAATTCCAACGCTTTGTCTACAATAAATTCAAATACGCCTTCATCAAACGTCAATTTAATCCCATCCATTTCAAACAATTTTACATATTGTTTGATTATTGAATTTCTCGGTTCGGTCAGGATATTCCGGAGCGTTTGCCTGTCCAAAGGGTTCAAATAGGTAAGAATCGGAAGACGCCCTATAATTTCCGGTATCAACCCAAAAGCTTTCAAATCGGTAGGCGTAATGTATTGCAATAAATTATTTCTGTCTACTAAGGTCGATTCTTTACTGGCAGCATAACCTACCATGCGCGTATTTAAGCGCTGGGCGATTTTCTTTTCTATCCCGTCGAACGCCCCTCCGCAGATAAACAATATATTTTTAGTATCTACGGCAATCATCTTTTGTTCGGGATGTTTACGCCCTCCCTGGGGAGGTACGTTCACAATTGAACCTTCCAACAATTTCAGCAAGCCCTGTTGTACTCCCTCTCCGCTTACGTCGCGGGTAATAGACGGATTATCGCTTTTACGTGCGATTTTATCTATCTCATCAATAAATACAATGCCACGCTGGGCGGCGCCCACATCATAATCCGCCGCCTGTAGCAAGCGCGTGAGGATACTTTCTATATCTTCTCCCACATATCCCGCTTCCGTCAATACCGTAGCGTCTACGATAGAGAACGGCACCTTTATCAGTTTGGCAATCGTACGCGCCAATAACGTTTTACCTGTCCCGGTAGCCCCTACCATGATGATATTCGATTTTTCAATCTCCACATCGTCTGTTGTTATCTTCTGCAGCAAACGTTTGTAATGGTTGTAAACAGATACGGAAAGATAGCGTTTGGCGTCATCCTGCCCGATTACGTATTGATCTAAAAAAGCTTTTATATCTTCCGGCTTGGGAAGCTCCTTTTGGTTTAATCCGAAAGAACTTCTGTGAGCCGGCATCTGTTCTTGCACTATTTCATACGCTTGCTGTACGCAATCATCACAGATAGCGCCCGAAATACCGTTTATAAGCATATTAACATCGCGGCTGCTTCTTCCGCAGAAAGTACATGTCTCACCTGATTTTGCCATACGAAAACCTAATTCGTTCCTGTTTTTATTTACGTGTTAATACGTCGTCAATCATGCCGTATTCTTTTGCTTCTGTAGAATCTAACCAATAATCGCGGTCTCCGTCTTTCTCAACTTTGTCGTAGGGTTGCCCGGAATGGTTTGCAATGATTGTATAAAGTTCTTTTTTTACTTTAAGTACTTCACGTACTGCAATCTCCATGTCTGAAGCTTGCCCTTGCGTCCCACTCATCGGTTGATGGATCATGACGCGTGAATGAGGCAATGCAAAACGTTTTCCCTTTGCGCCGGCCACCAGCAGCACAGAAGCCATAGAGGCCGCTATACCGGTGCAGATAGTAGATATGTCCGAGCCGATGAACTGCATGGTATCATAAATGCCATAGCCGGCATAGACAGACCCTCCGGGAGAATTTATATAGATAGAGATATCTTTTCCCGGATCGTTGGAGTCTAAGTATAACAATTGCGCTTGGATTACATTGGCGGTATAGTCATTTACCTGCGTCCCCAGGAAAATGATACGGTCCATCATCAATCGTGAAAATACATCCATTTGGGCTACATTCAGTTGGCGTTCTTCAATAATTGTTGGAGAAATATAATCGCTCGTTATATTTATGTAGCTGTCTAATGCATTGCTGTTCATTTTTAAATGCTTTGTAGCATATTTTCTAAAATCTTCCATTACCTAAGCTTAAAAATCTTAATTAGTATTCTGTATTATAAAGACATAAAGAAGGGATTCCCCTCCTTTACATAAAACCGGATAACAAAGTTATAAATAAATTTCTGAAAGAAACAATTAATTTGTAATCCGCAGGTACTTTTTTTGGATAGAACCCCTCTTCTGCCGGTATACCGCTTTTTATTGAGGTTATTTATTGTTTTCTTCTTCAAATCGTTTATTGAGATCGTCGGCAGAAACTTCTGTCATATCCAAATCGGCTTCATCTTTCAGCCAAGCCGTCAATTTGTCGTCAAGGGCATGGTCTGTTATGTTCTGGAGTATCTGTTTGTCTTTTAACATCTCTTTCGCATAGCCGTTTAACGATTCTGCAGGAACGGAATGCATACCATAATACTGAGCTAATTGTGATTGGGCAAGGCGCCTTGCCAGTTGCAGGATGTCTTCGTCCGTAACCTTGATATCGTTCTTTTTTACGAGGTCTTTTTTTATCAGTTGGAATTTCAAGTCTTCAATAATCTGAGGATACTCTTCTTCCAGCTTTTCCGCTGTTCTGTTTTCTCCCGAAGCCATTAACTGGCGTTTCAGTATATCATCGGCAAAGTTCATGCTTCCGGCCTTTTCCAGTAATAATTTACGGGCGTCCTGAAAGAATTTGGCGTCACTTTGCGGAGTAAATTGCCTGCGGATGGATTCTTTCAGTTTATTTCTGAATTCTTCTTCGCTCGTCACGTTTCCTTCTCCAACTATTTTGTCGAAAAATTCCTGGTTCATTTCTGCTTTCCGATGATGAGTGATTTCACTGATTTCAAAAGTAAAATCATTTACAATATTGCCGGCTTCCGATTTATCTGTTTTCAGGAAAGAAGCGATTTCCGCTACGGCCCCGTCATACGCTTTAGCAGGATTGAAGGTGACCACACTGTTTTTTCCGGATCCGATAAATTTATTCCTTTCCTCTTCATTCTTTATATACAGAGGCATCAAAACGGCGTCTTCCACTATCATGCCGCCTTCTTTGGGCAATCCGTCGTCTCCCAATTCCGTGACAACGCCTTTTATCAAGTCCTTTTCTTCTACCGTTTCAGACGTATCGTCTATTGTTCCATAACTTTCACGGAAAGACTCTATTTGCTTTTCAAGCATTTCATCATCTACCGTTACCTGATAATACGGCAGCTTATCTTCCTTATTCCAGGCAATATTTATTTCAGGCGCCAGGGCAATGTCAAAATAAAATTCAAAATCCTCCCGGGTCTCAAAATCTATTTCAAACTGTTCTGTTTCACTGGGTAACGGTTCGCCTAAAATATTCACGTCATTCTGGCGTATGTAGTTGACGATACTTTCAGGAACGATTTTATTTACTTCATCGGCCGCTACGGCTTTTCCGTACATTCTCCTGATCATTCCCATTGGCGCCATTCCTTTACGGAAACCGTGAACATCCGCTTTTTGCCGGTAACTGCGTAAACCCTTCTCTACCTGATCTGCATAATCAGCCTTTACCACTTCTATTTTCAGAACGCCACTTACGGCATCATCATTGCGTTTGAGTGAAATATTCATTCCTGATGATTTATTAAATTGTTAGAATATCGATTTTTAGGCTGCAAAATTAGCTTTAATCTTTTAATCTCACAAATTGTATAGTTAAATAACCGGGGCAAACCTTACGAAAATGTTAACATTGCGTCGTGAAATCAATGCAGAGGAATATTTATCAGCCGTAAAAGATATTCGGATAGATTCTACTTTAACACAGATTAAAAAGGAAAGATATGAAGAATAAAAGAGACAGGGTTATTCATACCGTTATTCCAATCAGTGGAAGAAGTTATCGGATTTTAATGATCAACCCTGGAGTATACAAAAACTTTATTTTTTCTTCGTTTTCAGTCACATCTCTCATAAAATTCTTATATTCCGATAGATAGGCGTGACTGAACAAGTGACGGAGTGTGACTGGAGTGTGACGGAGTTTCAAGTTATAAATGCGGTGATACATTTATACGAATGATTGTAGAAAAAAATCATTACGATGCTTTCAGTAAACCATTACGATCTCTTTGGCAAACCATTGTAATGGTTTACTGAAAGCATCGTAATGGTTTACCGGAGACATCGCAATGATTTTTTTTAGTTGTGTCTTTTCCTGAAACAGGTTTACGGTTTTGGGTTTAATAACTAAAATAACTTTACACAAAAACAGGAATAACTTTATACAAAAACAGGATAGTCACCGTCCAGTCACCTCCGGTCACGCTCCGTCACCTGTTCAGTCACACTTATCAGATAGTATATGAGCGCTTTATGGCGAATGTGACTGAAAAGCGGATGTTTTTACTTTGTTTTGTATCTGTGCAGGATTCATTTGCACGCATATCGTTTATACTATCTTTCTTTTATGGTAACAAAAACGATATCATCAATCATCAACGCAGGGAAGACGTTCTCTGATAGCCTTCCATTACGATTGAGCTAAAAATCCGGCAATGGCTTCCGATATTTTCATGCCGGTTTCTGTTTCTATCCACAACCATTGTCCGTTGGGATTGCATTCCAGAAAAATGTATTGCTTATCCGGTGTAACAATAAAATCAAAGCAACCGAAATTCAATCCCATTTGTTGCAGGAACAACCTGCATTTGGCGGCAATTGCCGGGGGCAAGTCGAATATTTCGTGTTTTAATCCATAATCATACCCTTGCCGCCAATCTATTTTTCCTTTGTCTTCGTCTTGTATTTGTGAATCTATCTTGCAGGCAAAAATATCCCGGCCAACGACGGTAATCCGTAATTCAAAGGCTTTCTCTATATAGTTTTGTACGTAACTGACTGTTTGAGAAAATGCGTCTTCTGTTTGCTCGTTCAAGTGATCAGATTTGACTTTCCGGGCATAAAAAATGTATTCAAACTCATCGCCCAACCAAAGGTTGTCGTTTTCAATAGATTTCAAAACAAGGTATTCATACTTTTGGGCAAAGCGGATGATATCCTCTTTGCGGTTGGAAAAACAGGTATCCGGAATTTGAAAACCAACGGATAGCGCTATTTTTAGCTGCAACATTTTCGATGTTGCAGCCCGATCGTTGGCAATACTTCCGACAGAGGGGATATCCCGGATATAATACCGCAGGAATTGAAGAAAACCTGAGGCTTCTTTCAGATTATGCGCATTGATTTCCGGTCGGTTCCGGATGAATAAATCTTTCGGGGCTTCGGGTCGTCGTTCCCATACCGTCGTAATATCCGAACCTCTACACTCCAGTTTATTCCGAATATTTTTTATCCGGAAATCGCATTCTTTCCGGTTGTTGTACCAGCAAAATTCGTAATCGGACAACAAAGATTCGGTATTTAAACGAAAGACAGGTATCTGCCTTTCGTTTAAATATTCAATGACCGGCGTAGGATGTACGTCTTCTTTATTGGTGATAATCAGAATCATTTATTTAACGTACTTCGAATCGTCTATTTCGTTTTTCTTGTCTGAAGAATAGTTAGTACTGCCACCCGGCAATTTTTTAGAAGTAGTAGAGGTCCGTAAACATTTGGTTCCTACCGTTCGCATATTATAGATGATTTGTTTTTCATCATCATATAACGGATAAAAACCGTCGCTTTCCTCCTGAATTTTTGTTTGGGGTGTGTAATATAGCAAGGGCGGATTGGCAATATCACAACTTTGCACATTCAATTTTGAATTATTCATACGAATTATATTTTAATGGTTTTATTTTATGTTTATTTTCTTGAATTTACAATCTGCTTGCTTCTCCTAGGGTCATTTCATCCGGTACGAGACTTCCGTTGTGCCGATCGGCAATCTGTACTTTTATTCCGAAATGTTCCAGGAATTTTTTCTCTATGTCTCCCACTTTTTCTGTTGCCCTGATCTTCAGTTTCTCGGCATCCTTATTAACTTCCAGCGTAGTATGTTGGTTCAATGTCCGGATGGTCATACGGCCGTCTGCCAGTTTTTTCCCGGTATAAATCCGCAGGCTACAGCCAAAAGCAGCGTGAAATTGTTTAGCCAGTTCAGTGATCGGCATAGCGTCGTCAATCTCGAAAGAAGCGTTTTTAAAATTGTCTTTAATAGAATCTAATAGTCCCATAATTATGTCTTGTTTTTAGTTTAACTTTTTCGCTGCCGAAAGCGTTAAGGAATCATCCAACAGTTTGCTATCATTCACATCCGCCACTTGAACCGTAATGCCGAAAATCTCTTTGAACTTGGTTTCAAAGGTTCCGATTTGCATATTTCCGTTTACTTTCAGATCGCCTCGACTTGTCTGCGCTTCTCTGCGAATGTTAGCGAGTGTTACCTCATCGTCTGCAAACCGTTTCCCATTGTAAACCCTCAGGGAAATGCCAAATTCATCTTTGAAATCTTTTTTCAAGGACTTCACTTTCATCCGGCCACTTACTGATAATTCTGCCATAATCTTTTGTTTACTTAATTACTTAAAACTATTCTTACCTCTTTAAATTATCTATTTAAAATTCAAACTCAGTCTTGTTTTCGAGTGCATTCTGGAGCATATTTATATCCGCAATAACTTTAAAAGGAGATTCTGCTGCCAGTTTATTCAGACTGTCTAATCCCAATGCAAGTTGCTGTATGTTATTGTTTTCAAGTGCATCATCAATTACTTCAAAAAGTTTACTGAAATTAGTACTTCTCTCATCAAATGTTTTCTTCAGGTATTCCATGAAAAAATCCCTCTGTGCCCGGATTGTTTCTATTTTCGCTTCCTTTTCAGCGATAATTTGTACTCTTTTTGTTTTTTCTGTTTCGATGGTAACAGATACGTCTTTATAAAGTGTCAGCAGTTCATTAAACGTATTCACGGGGTTAATATGCCCTTGCAATTGCTGTATTCCTAAATCAACGCCCTGATTAATCAGTTTATCTACATGTTTGTTCATAATTCCGTATTTAATATTTTCCTTGTTTTTGTAACTATTGCTTCGCTGTCTTTGCTTAAATTCATATCGTCTCCAAACAAAGGTGTTTTAGCCAATTCGCTCATGGATTTGACTAAGAGAGCCGTTTTCTGAAAGATTAATACATGTTCTTTCGACTGGGTATTAAAATCGGCAACAATAGGTTCCAGATAAGATAATTGTATGATACATTTATCATATACATTCATGGTTATATCCATAAGTTCATTCACCCGCTGTTTGATACCGTCCATTGCCACCCATGAAGTCTCCATTTTTTCGCAAGCTATCTCTACTTCGCTGCTATATGTCTGTGCCTGCGTTAACTTCTTTGCCATTATACTAGACGCCATCAAGCCGGTAGCAGCAATTGCCACTACGCCGGTTACGGTATAGGTTATTCCTGCAAGTACAACAGTGCCTGCGGCAATTCCTCCACCTCCGGCAGCAAGAGTACCCCCTCCTAACCATGCCATAATGGCATTTATTTTAGCAGCTCCTGATAATAAGCTGATGGAAGTTCCTGTTGAAGCAGCCCCGATAGCTGTAACACCCGCCATAACAGCCGTAGGAACACCGGCGACGGCAGCGTATGTAAATCCTCCGGTTGTTATAGCGGTTTTCAGAAGTTCATTATTATTCATGTTAAGCTGTCCCAATTCGACTACATAGGCTTTGGGGAAGTCGCAGCCATCCATTAATTCGTAATAACTTTCTTTATATTTTTGTTCCATTCTTTGCAAGTAAGACAAAAATACACCCAACGTTCGCTTTAATGTTTCCAGTTTTCGCCTGCCATACTCCTCTATTGATTGATTCAATCCCCGTTGTATCTCTGCTGTTTTTTCACTGCATTCCTTATATTTTGCTTCACTGTCTGTTTTTAGTTGTTTTGCTTCTTTGTAATCAAGATAAGCTTGCCTTCCGGTTATTTTATTATGAAAATTATCGAATACTCCTCCTTTTTTTGTTGCTATTAACCCATTTATAGGAAATGAAGATTTTATTTCTTCAATAAGGGATTCAAACTTATCGTAATTTTTGTCTTTTGCCTTTTTATTTGTTTTTTCATACAGCCTTGCTTCCAGCACCATTTCAAACTCATCCGGATCAATGCCTTCTGCTTCTGCATTTCTCAGAAGCACTTGCTTTTCTTTCCCCGTTAATACGCCATCCGCAAGTGCGTGATTAATTAGATTTTCCAGTTTTTCCGAGTACATAATCTTGTTTTTTTATATTTAATTAGTTCATTTATTTGAAAAAATCTTTGACTTTATTACCGATACTATTCAGTATACTTCCTTTGTTGGAATCTTTTATCTTCCGTATTGTTTTTATTATTTTTCCTCGTTCTTCATCCCATGCTTTTTTTTCATCCTCACAACGATCCCATTCACTTTCGTATTGCCATGTCAATTGATTAGCTAAAATCTCTGCTTCATCCAAACGATTATTATTAATAACAAAGTTCAGATTATAAATAATTTGTTCTAATCTGGATTTTTCCTGATCTTTTCTTATCTTTAGTATAGATTTTACTATTTCTCTCTGTTTTTTATCCCATGCTTCTTTTTCATTGTAACAATGATCCCATTCATTTTCATAATTCCATATAAGTTGATTCGCTAAAATTTCTGCTTCATTCAGATTATTATTTTTAATAGCAAGATTCGCATTAGTAAGAATTTGTTTCAATCGGGAATTTTCTCGATTTTTTCTTACTTTCAGTATCGGTTTTAGTCTTTTTCCCCGCTTTATATCCCATGCTTCTTTTTCATCCTCACAACGATCCCATTCGCTTTCGTATTGCCATGCCAATTGAGTGGCTAAAGCTTCTGCTTCGTCCAAATCACGTTTTTTAACAGCAAGGTTTAAATCTTCATTAATTCGTTCCAATCGGGCTTTTTCTTTAGATTTGGCTTTTGAATTGCTTTGTACAGCCAGGAGTATCCCTATTCCTGCAACAACTACAAAAACAATAATAAGAGCAGCTACTCTTTTGAATATCATTTCTTTTTTGCGCTTTTGTTCATGATGATACTGCTCTTGTTCGTGCTTATACTGCTGTTCATACCTGGATATTTCTGCAAGGAATATTTTATCATTTGAATAATTTATTTTAGCACAACTTATTGTAGATTTGAATTTCTCCATCCAGATACTCTCCAGATATTTTTTTAAATCACAATAACTTATAAGTTCTAAAATTTCTTCTTTTGAAGTTGGTAGGGGGAACGAAGATATTATATCGTCTTTCTTCGACTTTATCCGTTCCTTGGTATTTCTTGTGAGTTCTTTTATTTTTTCTTCAATCTCTCTTTTTTTCCCGTCTCCGGGAAGAATCATTTTAAGAAGTACTCCTCCAATGCCTCCAGTTGCTACATTTATGACTGTACTTGCGATTGAACCGGCTATCTTTGCATATTCTACTATCTTAGCTTGTTTCAAGAGTTTTTCAATCTCTTTTGTAAGTTTTTCATTTTCTCTCTGTTCTACATCCTCCAATAATTGCAGCAATGTATCGAGAGCCGTTTTTTTACCAGTAGTACTCGTTTGTAAAGGATGCGGTTTCAATTCATTCATTTTGGCATCCAGCGCCATTTCAAACTCATCCGGATCAATGCCTTCTGCTTCTGCATTTCTCAGAAGCACTTGCTTTTCTTTTTCCGTTAATACGCCATCCGCAAGTGCGTGATTAATTAGATTTTCCAGTTTTTCCGAGTACATAATTCCTTTACTTTTTTATTATCGTCATGTTCTTTTACTTTCCATAAATATGATTAATTATAGAAATTGTCACTTATCATACACTCTCTGGGCGGTGAATCCTCTGATACTTGAGATTTTTGCTCCCGGATAATTAGCTTTTATCCAGCCTTCAATGGCTTCGTAGCGTTTACTTCCGGTAAATAGCCGCATCTGTGCTTCGTCCATTTCTACAATCCGGTTGATTGTTTTCGG